>NZ_CAJHBH010000012.1:0-65223 GCF_904846585.1 Psychrobacter sp. H7-1 | reverse complement strand
CTTGTTTGAGTATATTAACAATCTGAGTGTCGGTAAATCTTGATTTTTTCATGTCGAAATCTCCTGCTGGTATTTTAGCAGTTAGTTTCTACTTTTACGTGTTATTGTTTTTCGGGGTGATTACCATACAGATGTATTAAAGTATCAAGATAGTATCAAAATTTTATTTGACGCTAGTATTACTCGACCAATTTATAAATAATTTACGCAATAAAAAACCCTCACAATCCATAGACTGTAAGGGTTTCGTATAGTGGTACCAGTGGTCGGACTCGAACCGACACGCTTTTAAAGGCAACGGATTTTGAATCCGTCGTGTCTACCAATTCCACCACACCGGCATGTAGGGTTAGCTTGCTCTTATTGAATTCAATAAGTGGGTAGATAAGCTAGGATGCGTATTATAGCAACTTCTGAAATAGGGTCAAGAAGTTTTAATGCTATTTTTACGCCAAGGGCTATTAACCTACGAAAGCACGTTCAACCACATAATCAGCAGGCACGCCCATACGTGGAGAAACCGTTAAGCCTGCAGCATCCAAAATCTCAGAAATATCAGCGTTAAAAGGCATACTACCACAGATCATAACGCGGTCATCTTCTTTATTGATAGGTGGTAAACCGATGTCTTCATACAACTTGCCTGAGCGCATCAAATCAGTGATACGGCCAGTGTTGCGGAAGTCTTCGCGGGTCACCGTAGGATAGTAGATGAATTTTTCACGATACCATTCACCAAATAACTCATCATTAGGTAAGGTCTCTTCGAACATTTCGCGATAAGCTAAGTCTTCAACTTTACGCACGCCATGGCAAAGAATAATTTTATCAAACTTCTCATAGACCTCAGGGTCACGAGACAAAGATAAGAAGGGTGCAAGACCGGTACCGGTAGAGAGCATATACAGATTTTTGCCGGGCAATAAATCGTCGACTACCAACGTGCCGGTAGGTTTTTTACTGATAATAAGCTCATCGCCCACTTTAATATGCTGTAAGCGCGAAGTTAATGGGCCGTCTTGTACCTTAATTGAAAAGAACTCCAAATGCTCTTCGTAATTTGGGCTGGCGATAGAATAAGCGCGCATCAGCGGCTTACCATCTACCATGATACCAATCATAGCAAATTCACCGTTACGAAAGCGTAAGCCGGCATCACGAGTGGTTTTGATAGTAAATAATGAGTCATTCCAGTGGTGTACGTAAGTCACTGTTTCGGTATGAAATTTTGACATAAAGGCCTCAATAAATAATGATGGCGAGAAGAGTTTAAAAGTGAGCTCTAATAGATAAGGTTTGACAACTGGTCATAATAATTTATGACGCCTCAGAGCCATGTGGCCGCTGAGATAAATAGATGCCTGATGACAGTTCGCCAACAGCGGTTCACATCGCGGCGAGTTCAGGCATAATTTTTAAGCTGCACATCATAACAAATTATTGCTTATCATAACGGCAATAAGTGTAAAAATGCATTAAAGCATCATAATAAAATGGAATAACGGATGTTAAAAAAATTATAAGCCAGTATTTTTGGTCAATGAGTTAAGGATATTCTGCCTTGCGAGGGTATGCCTCAACGATTACTGTGCGGTTTGATGTCCGTTCAGATTCAAATAATGTATTAAAATAGAGTCAAGGTGAGGCGTTAGCGTGATTAAGCCTAACGTGAGTCAGCCATTAGCCATCGAAATCAACCACAAGGTGTTAAAGACAGTATGTCACAAGATGATTTTCACCCAGATACGCAGCAGATAACCTTGCCGATTATCGGCTATCACCGCTCTGCGTTGTCTCAGAAGTTTGGTATTCCCCGCCAGCCCAATCTTGTGGCGTTGCCCAGTGTCATTGAGATGGTGACGCCGTATGATATGCCTGAGGCCTTTCTTGGCATTGAAGACTTTAGTCATCTGTGGATCAGCTGGCATACCCACCACAATCATTTAAATAGCCCTCAAGACAACGCTGAGTCAGGCCATAGGTTTAAACCCAAAGTTCGTCCGCCAAGATTGGGCGGCAATACTAAGCTTGGGGTGTTTGCCACACGCAGCACGTACCGCCCGTCGCAATTGGGGTTATCGGTAGTAAAGTTGGTGAAGGTTGAGGTAGTGTCAGGGGCAGTGCGGCTGCATATAACGGGCGCTGATATGGTCGACGGCACACCAATTATCGATATTAAGCCCTATCTTGCTTATAGTGACGCGCTGACAGATGCGGTCAGTGGGTTTGCGCCTGATAAACCCAAGCTAAAACCTGTCGTTTTAAGCCCTCAGGCTGAGTCACAGCTTGACGACTTATGTCAGCAAGCAGGTAGTGGGATTGACTCAGAAGACAAATTGATTATTACCGGTTTAATTGCCCAAGACCCTCGTCCAGCTTATCGTCAACAAGATACAAAGCGCATTTATTTTATGCGCTATAAGCACTATGACATTGGTTTTCAAATGCAGTCATCGACACACAGCTGCTCTGACTCAACGCTGTGTATTGTGTCTATCACGCCAGCTTAAGCATCACACCGTAGTTAAAACCAACTTCAGGATGAATGAGGTTAAATTTAAACATTAGTTACTGAGGCTGCCTTGAATTTGACCTATTAATAACGATAATAGACACTATTGGCTGCTAGAAGCCATCCCATTTTACTAAAAAAAGAGTGTATATGTTTACCGATAGTCACTGTCATTTAAACCGTTTGGATTTGACACCGCACGATGGCAAATTAGAGGGTGTTATTACGGCCATGAAGCAGGCCAATGTGAGCCGAGCTATGGCCATCATGTGCGATTTTGCAGAATATGATGAGATTTATGACATTATTACCCAGTTCGGCGATGAGCAGCTTAATCTGGGCATGAGTGTGGGCATCCATCCTTGTGAGGACTTGGAGGTGCTACAGGCTGCTACCGTTGAGCGTTTGGTTCAGATGGCAGCACCTGATCATGTGTGGGCCATCGGCGAGACGGGTCTGGATTATTACTGGAGTGATGAGAATAAAAAAGAGCAGCAAGCAAGCCTTGCGCGTCACATTGCGGCCAGTCAGCAGTTAAAAAAACCGCTTGTGGTACATACTCGTGAAGCTAAGCATGACACCTTAGATATCTTAAAAGCAGAAAAAGCTGAGCATGGTATTATCCACTGCTTTACAGAGGACTGGGAGACTGCAAAAAAAGCCTTAGACTTGGGTTTTTATATCTCATTTTCAGGAATTGTTAGCTTTAAAAATGCGCAAAGCTTGCGTGATGCGGCGTTAAAAGTGCCAAAAGATCGACTGCTTATTGAGACTGACAGCCCTTATTTGGCGCCAGTGCCAAAGCGTGGTAAGTCTAATGAGCCGGCTTATGTGCCTTATGTCGCAACTTGTTTGGGTGATTTGTTTGGGATAAGTGCAGAAGAGGTTGGCGCATTAACCACAAAAAATTTCGAGGATTTACTGGCACAATGCTCATAAAATGGGTATCCTATGAGCTTATGACCACTCAGTCATAATCATCTTGTGTTTTGGCCTATGTGATTACAGGCCGGTTCGAGTAGATATTATTCATCAAAGTTTATACAAGGTTAGGAGTTTGCATGAGTAGGCAGCAGCAATTCAAGAACCGTGAAGAGAAGATCTTGGCTACCGCTGAGCAGCTCTTACTTGAAGCAGGAAGTGGTGACATTACTTTAGACAGTTTGGCCGATCAGCTAGATTTAGCAAAGGGTACGCTGTATAAGCATTTTTCTAGTAAAGATGAGCTGTATCTGCGCATAATTATTCGTTATGAAGAGCAGCTGTTTGACATTAACAAGATTGACGACAGTGCCTCAGCGGGTGTGTCACGTATGATTTTGCAGCAGCTTATGAATCCGCAAAAAGCCCTGCTTTTTAATCAGATAGAAGAGCGTCTGGCCGCCTCTGCACAAGGCCTAAACCGTATGTTTGGTGAGTTGTATGAGATTAGACGGGCGCGTATGAAACGCCTTATTGATATTAGCAGTCAATATCTACAAACCCAAAACAGTGGTCTAAGTACCCGTGATTACTTATCGACCATTTGGGCGATAGGGCAAGGCGGGGCAAGCTTGCTTAATTCAAGCTTTTATCAGCGTTATTTAGGCCGTCGTGATACGCTTCGAGTGGCATTAATACAGCAAATGCTAGATTTACCCAAACAGTATCCAAGCTTGGATGCAGAGGACGATGACATGGTCGATCTGGTCAATCAGATTGATTCAGAAAGTGAAGCTCATATGCAGTCGCAGGCCTCTTAGTGTTATAAAGTATGCGGTAAAAAAGCCCTTTAACGATTAAAGGGCTTTTTCTTGCAGGGTAGATGATCGTAGATGTCCTAACCTATCAGGTATTATCGCTTACCGATTAGGTATTAATCATTAGGCAACAAGGTGGCCTCATTAGAGCGCCAATTCTCTGCACCATAGAACAGCATTTGTGCTTGGCGTGTGCATTGTCTAAGCATCAAATCTTTTTTAGCACTGACGCCTGTTAAGTCGCTTTCTTCATCGTGTGCTTGTGAATAGGTCAGATCCAGCCAATCAATAATCCACGTCAAAAATAAATTGAGCCCAGCCTCAGCCAACAAGCGTCTGTCTTCGGAGTTGATATGACTAAACGCCGGCTGTATGCCTAAATCTTCGCCCATAATTTTAGCAAATAGCTTAATTTGGGCAGCAATGGCGTTGCGCACTGACTCTGAGCCACCAAAGCGCTCACTGACTAAAAACTGCCAATAGCGAGGGTGCTCATCAATCGAGGCAAAAAATAGTTGAATGCTATTGGCAATTTGACGATCAAAGCTGCGCGTGCGCCCCATTTGCAAACCATTACGTAAGGTAGATAAGGCTTCACCAAGCTCTTCTTCTACTAAGCTTCTGCCCAAACTTTCCATATCATCAAAATGACGGTAAAAGGCAGTAGGCACAACCCCCACCTCACGAGTCACTTGGCGCAAACTAATGGAGGCAAAGGATTGACCCATCATACACAAATCAAGCACCGCGTTAAAAAATGCTTGTCGGGTCTGCATCTTTTTTTGTTCGCGGGTATTTAAATTAAGGGTGTTGGGGGTGGTCATGATAAAACACTCTCGTGGCTAATAAACAAAAGGTTAGGCGAGGCAAGCTGCCTCTAGTTGAACGAATAGGTACGCCTTAAAGCCAACAACAAAATCATGCAAGCGGGCAGGTTGTGTGCTTAGACTACCATACCTTATCACCAATACCATTTAAATCTTGCGCCAAACGGTAGGCTTCATGGTCATTCATTCCGGTAATAAAGTCTAAAATGTTTAATGAATTATCATATACATTTTCACTAAGCTGTCGATTTAGGGTATGTAAATGTTGGTTGAGTAGATGTAATAAATGCTTTTGCTCAAAGTGTGGTGGCTGCTGGGTTAGGGGTAGTAATGCCAATGGCATAAAGGCATCCAGTAGGGTTTGTAGGCAGCGATTGGCCATAAGCTCCATCCGAATCTTGCTGGGATGGGCGAATATTTGGGTAGAGGCCAATGCTTTGGCCTGAGCAATGCCTTCACTGACACTGGGCTCACAGTGATCAAATAAACTGCCGCGCATATCGCCGGCCAACATGGCATCGGCATGGGTAACAAAGGCTTGGGTGACCTTATCTACTAGGCGCATCATGGCCCGGCCCCGCAAGGCTGCCAGTTTTTGGCCTACAGGCGCATTGTTTAGTACTTCAGGCGGTGCCCCACGTGACCCAATCAAACCCAGCATCAGCGGCTCAACTTGCTGATAATCCACCATATTAAGATGAATGCCATCTTCTAAATCAATCAGCGCATAGCAGATATCATCAGCAGCTTCTAGCAAGTAGGCTAGGGGATGGCGGGCGTAGCCATCGTGTTCTTGTGAATAGGGCAGCCTAAGTTGTCCGGCCAACTTATCGAGTAAAGGGGCTTCACTATTAAAGCAGCCATATTTTTTGATATTTAGGGCACTGATAAAAGGGGCCGGCGGCGTAAAAGGCTCTGCACTTTGAGCAGATAAAGCAGCGCTCTGGTTATGTTGTAGCGGATTGCTGTGTTTGGCCAGCCACGGGTATTTCATAAAGGCACCTAAGGTCGCGCAAGTCAAGCGCATGCCACCACGATCAGGGTGATGCTCATTACAAGTTAGGAGCCTAAAACCTTGAGCATTGCCTTCATAGCCTTGCAAATCTAAGCGCTCAGCCGGTGTTAAATGACTTAAGAATTGTTGCTGACTGGGCTGATTAAACCAGTCACGGATGGCATACTCGCCGGCATGGCCGAAGGGTGGATTGCCGATATCATGCGCTAAGCAGGCTGCCTGTACAATTACCCCAACATCAGCGACGCTAACCCCACGCGGCAAGCCTTCAGGTAGCTTGTCTTGCAGCTTTTCGGCAGCCATCATGCCTAAGGAGCGGCCGATACTCGATACCTCAAGTGAATGGGTAAGCCGAGTATGAATGCCCATCTGATTGGTCAGTGGGTGTACTTGAGTCTTTTGGTTGAGTTGCCGAAATGAGTGCGAAAAGATTAAGCGGTCATAGTCTTTATGAAACGGCGTGCGTGATTTTTCTTGGGAGGGGCGTTTTTGAATACTGCCCAAGCGGCGGTCGGTAAATAGGTACGACCAGCGCTTATTGGCAGAGACTCGCTCAGGCTTCGGGGTATCTACTAAGTGAGGGTGGGCAGTAAAATCAACAGGCTGGGTCATAAGTCACCAAATCAACAAAAAAACAGTGTTAATTAGCATACCAGAAAAACCCATGCCCCGTCTTATGTGCTATTTTTTATCACCGGGCACCAAAACCACCCACCGCTCATTTTATAGCCCGCTTATCTGTGATTGTTTATCAGAGAGCGGCTACATTTGGCCGGTTTGCTGACAGTCGTATAGTTTATTTTGCTGTTCAAGATGAGCTTGTTCGGTAATTGATTTGGCTTTAGCAAGTGCGGTAGGCACTGAAAATAAGCTCGCCTGCTTATCTTGTACTTGCCACACTAAGCCGTGGCTGTCATCTAGACCAAGGCTGCTGATATAAGTCTGTGCGGGCAGGTTGCTGTCTTCAACTAAGTCATACTCTAGGCCATCTAACAGTAGGTGGGCGGTCTTTGGCTCATCATCGTTATGATAGTAGACGCTAATGTCGCCTTCAGGCTGACACTTAAAGGTGATACGTGGCTGGTCGGCATGGTCGTGATGATGAGCGGCTGCCTCATGGTCATGCTCATCGTGTTCGTCATGAGCCTGTTCGTCATGTTCGTCATGGCCATGCTCTGCGTGATCAGTCTGATGATCGTCATGTTCAGAATGTTCAGAATGTTCATGCTGCTCTTGGGTATCGGTGTTGGAGGCATTCGAGGGCTCATTAGGCTGGCAAGCCGTCAAGCCTAGACAGGCGCTAAGTAGTAATAAACCGCTCAAACGACCACCTGTCATTTGAGGAGCAGAGGCTAAAGTCAATCGATGGTAAAAAGACAAAGGTGACATAAAAAATCCTATAAAATAGCAAACGCAAGTTAGCGATAACAGGCTGGGTTAGATCCAGCCGAAAATACAGCCACAATAGTATGTTATATTATAACAATAATATCTTAAAATAAAGCCGACCGTTGAGTTATTTACAAGGTCGGCTTTTTTTAGGTCTCAGCATTAGGGCAAAATAAAGAGTCTTTTACCCTAAGTAACGTGAGCTGCTATTTACTTTTTATCAGCGTAAAGCTAAAGCTACACGTTAAATCTAAAGTGCATCACATCGCCATCTTGGACGATATAGGTCTTGCCCTCTAAGCGAGATTTACCGGCAGCAGCTGCGCCTTTTTCGCCGCCATGCTCAATGAAGTCTTCATAAGCAATCACTTCGGCACGAATGAAGCCGCGCTCAAAGTCAGTGTGGATAACCCCAGCCGCTTCAGGTGCTGTGGCGCCCACTTTGACAGTCCAAGCACGTACTTCTTTAACACCAGCGGTGAAGTAAGTTTGCATATCGAGCAGTTTGTAGCCCAAGCGAATGACTTGGTCAAGACCTGCCTCTTCCATGCCCATGCCCTCTAAGAAGTCGGCTTTATCTGCCTCATCTAATTGAGAGATTTCTGCTTCAATTTGGTTGCATAAAGGCAATACGATTGCCTCTTCTTTGGCAGCATAGTCACGAACAGCGTCAAGATAAGGATTGTTCTCAAATCCATCTTCACTGACGTTGGCAATATACATGGTGGGCTTTAAAGTAATTAGGCCATAGCTTTTAATCAGCTTTTTCTCATCTTGATCTAAGTTGGCACCGCGCGCAGCTTTGCCTTCGGCCAATAAAGGTTCGATTTTTTTGAACACATCAAGGGTGGCTTGAGCATCTTTGTCATTGCCCTTAGCCTTTTTAGTCAAGTTCACAATAGCACGCTCAACGGCTTCTAAGTCAGCCAAAGCCAGCTCAGTATTGATGGTTTCGATATCATCAATAGGGCTGACACGGCCATCTACGTGGATGACGTTGTCATCATCGAAGCAGCGTACCACGTGAGCGATCGCATCGGTCTCACGGATATTGGCTAAGAACTGGTTACCCATCCCTTCACCTTGTGATGCGCCAGCTACCAGACCAGCAATATCCACAAATTCCATAGTGGTCGGCAATACACGCTCAGGCTTTACAATTTCGGCCAGTTTGTTTAGACGTGGATCAGGTACAGGTACGATACCGACGTTAGGATCTTTGGTACAAAATGGAAAGTTTTCTGCGGCAATACCCGCTTTGGTTAACGCATTAAATAAAGTTGATTTTCCAACGTTTGGTAAGCCCACGATGCCACAATTAAAGCCCATGATTTGTCTCTCTTAATTTGATGTGATTTAAGGTAATAAAATAAAGTGGAAGATCGCTCATCAATAACAATCAATAAAAACGACCCTTGGATATGAGGTTAAGTACGACTATTAAATAGAGGGTAAAATTTAGCGCACATTGTAGCAAAAATCCATGAAGAAAGGGTGGGCTATTGCGCTTAGTTGGCCCGTGAGGGTTACTGATCATGTTGTGAGTCAGGATGGGTCTCAATAAGTCCCACCATGACCCCCATGTTTTTTTCTTCTTGAGCAGCAACATCCGGCGCGTACAAAGCGGAGGCCACCCCACCATCTAAAAACAGAGCATTATCGCAGTGCAGATCCTCTTTAAAAAAACGGGCAAACTGATAAAAGTTGACCGGCTCACGACTGGTCACAAAATGGATTTGACCGCCGTCACAGACCCCCACACCATTACGGATTTTTTTGGAGGTGCTATCATTATTAAACTTGGGATGGATATGACCATCAATCACCAGCATAGGGCCAGATTGGGTAGCATACCAAGGTTTGGCTTCGCCACTTTTTAGCATCGCATCAAGCTGTGTACTTTCTGTGATATGCACGTGATTGGCCTTATCCCACCACAATACGCCATTGGGTAGTAAATGAAAATTACCACCTCCTTGCTTTAAATTGAGCGATAATATCTGTCGGCCTTGGATGACCGTATAGCCAATAGGAGCAAAGTTGCCATCATACATACCTGCATTGGCAGCAAACTTCAGCTCGCTGTCTTTGGGCAAATCTTTAATCAGGGTATCAAACTTATAAAGCGGCTCATGAGATTTATCTTGATCGACAATGGCGGCTTGTGACTGATTTTCACCCGCTTGCCACTGGCCAGATTTCCAAAATAAGCGCAGCGATAAAGGCGCTTGTGCTTGCGATAGCTGGCTTTGTGAAATACTGCATAAAGCATGATTAAAAGGCTGTGAGCTTGAGTGACAAAACTGCTCGTCAGAGTCAGCGGCGCCCTTGACGCTTTGAATGAAATCATCAAGCTCTTCGTGTTTGCAGCCGGTTAAGGCCAATAATGTCCCTAACGCCAGGCTCATCATCAAGGAAGGTTTACGCAAGTTGAGTGTGAGCTGGGTTAGGGTCATAAAGGGGCCTTTAAACAAGATTACATATCGGTTGGGAATACTAAGTGCTCAGTGTCCACCGCCGCATTTTTATGGGTGTGACGTGAGTCTTCATTATAAGCAATATAGGCTTCGTTATCGGCTTTGAAACTATCGGGATCTGCCATTACCCACATCTGATTATAAATCTCTGAACGGGCATTCATGGTCAATAACGCCCCTTCATCTATAAAGTAAAAGCATCTAGACAATAGCTTGATGGAGCCATCATCCATACGACGTGCCACATGATAAGGGTGTAAGTCGTAAGGATGCGATAGACCCACAGCGCCGACGAAGTTGGCCAGTGATTTTAGCGTGTTTTTATGGAAGCTTGCCACACGTTCAGACTTGCTGGGCACGTCCAGTGCTTTTTCGCGATACGGATCTTGGGTTGCCACACCGGTCGGACAGGTGTTGGTATGACAAGAGCGAGATTGGATACAGCCGACTGCGAACATAAAGCCGCGCGCCGAGTTACACCAGTCTGCCCCCAGTGCCAACATTTTGGCAATATCAAAGGCTGAGACAATCTTACCACTGACACCGATTTTTATTTTATCACGAATACCTGCGCCCACTAGGGTGTTGTGTACAAATAAAAAGCCGTCAATTAATGGCATACCCACACTGTCCATAAACTCTACAGGAGCAGCGCCCGTACCACCTTCTGCGCCATCTACCACGATAAAGTCAGGATAGTTGTCCTCTTCAATCATGGCCTTGACTATTGCCATAAACTGCCAAGGCTGACCAATACATAGCTTAAAGCCCACAGGCTTACCACCAGATAACTCACGCAGCTGCTGTAAAAAATGAACCAGCTCGCGCGGGGTACTAAAGGCTGAGTGGGTAGAGGGCGATACACAGTCTTCTCCCATTGGGATGCGGCGAGTTTGGGCAATCTCTTCTGTAATCTTTTCGGCCGGTAAGACACCGCCTTTGCCTGGTTTGGCGCCTTGAGATAATTTAACCTCAATCATTTTTACCTGATCTTCTTTGGCATGCATCTCAAACAGCTCTGGATTAAAGTTACCGTGATCATCACGGCAGCCAAAGTAGCCCGTGCCCAGCTCCCAAATTAGATCGCCACCAAACTTGCGGTGATAAGGACTGATGGCGCCCTCTCCAGTATCATGAGCGAAGCCGCCCATTTTAGCGCCTTGGTTCAATGCCATAATCGCATTGCCTGATAGACTACCAAAGCTCATCGCTGAGATGTTAAATACCGACATAGAATAAGGCTGTTTACAGTGCTCATTCCCCACGATAATGCGAAAATCCTCTACATCTAGAAGGTGGCTGGTTTGAGATTGTAAAAACCACTCTTTGCCTTGAGTATATAAGTCATCTAGCGTACCAAATGCATTGGTATCACTGACATTCTTAGCACGCTGATAGACCAAGGCGCGCTGCTGGCGTGAAAAAGGCACTTCTTCTTTGTCATTTTCAATAAAGTACTGGCGAATCTCAGGGCGATAGCTTTCCAAAAAGTAGCGGATATGACCGGCAATAGGGTAGTTGTATAGCACGGCATGTTTGGATTGTAATAAGTCATAGATACCGACCATGACCAGCACACCAGCCAAAAGGGCCAACCACCAAATCGACAATAACACGGCAATAACAGTAATTAATGAGACACCTATTAATAGGCCATATCTTTTTAGTACGCCCACTTGGTATTGGCGCTCATTACGTTCAATGCTTTGTGCTTTAGTACGTGGGGCAGTTTGAGATTGTGGCATGAAATATCCTTTGTCACTTTTATTGATATGTTAGTTTAAGGGGTTAGTATTTAAGCGTTAGTATCAAGGTTTGTAATACGTTTTTTAATAGTTAGGTTTGCATATGAGCTTTTAGTACTGACTTGTTCATTATGAATGCCGGCCTTTCACCTTTATTTATTGCGCCAAAAATCATATAAATAGTCCTCCCTGCCAAGAACCAAAAGCTCTGTGCATACATATAAATAGGAGACGGGATAGAATGGGACGGATTAAATGATATGGCTAGTGCTGTTACAGGTTTTGCTATTAACTCAGTGGGTGAAATTAGGGCGGATATGCGGTTGTTCTCTCTCAACCAAATCCACTAAATCATTAGGGCAGTGATGCGTCATCAGTCAGCTTTCTCTGGGCCTTAATTATACGGCGCCAATTATAGCTAATATTTGCTCTGAAACCTAATTTTAGGCGCACTTTCGTCCCGTATTTTGGTTAAAATTTAGAGGCTATAAAATAACAGCAAGGTTAGCGCAAGATTAGCACAAGGTTATGTGATAGTTGGGTCAAAATAGTGAGGTGATTTAAACACAGCAAGACTGCAGTCAACCCCTAAAATCGGCTAAAAAATAAGACATAAAAGTTAAGTCTTGGTGTCTAATTGTTTCTATTTTGCGAACGAGATTTATTTTTTCCTATCATTTAGAAGCTGAGCCGTTATAATAAGCGCAGTTTAAAGGCATAAGTGCTACTAAAGTGGCTGTGTCTTTTATACCCTGTTTTATTTGCAATCCCTTCACTTAATTTAAGGAGCTTAATCATGGCTATCGAACGCACTTTATCTATCATCAAACCTGATGCTGTAGGCGGCAACCACATCGGCGCTATTTACAGCCGTTTTGAAGAAGCGGGTCTTAAGATTGTTGGCGCAAAAATGCTACATCTTGACGACGAAAAAGCTGGCGGTTTTTATGCTGAGCACAAAGAACGTCCATTCTACAATGACCTAGTATCTTTCATGACGTCAGGTCCTGTGGTTGTGTCTGTATTAGAGGGCGAAAACGCCATCGCTAAGCACCGTGAAATCATGGGTGCCACTAACCCAGCGGAAGCTGCTGAAGGCACAATCCGTAAAGATTTCGCTTCAAGCATTGATGAAAACGCCGTACATGGTTCAGACTCTGCTGAATCAGCAAAACGTGAAATCGCTTATTTCTTCAGCGACAACGAAGTGCTAGACCGTACTCGTTAATTTGACTTATGTTGTAAGTGTTAGACAATGCATGTATAACACCGTATTTATCACACCCGTTGGGCATTAGCCTAACAAAAAGACGGCTGAGCTGAGTGCTTAGCCGTTTTTTCATTGTTAATTCACAGCCAGTGTATGTCGGGCTTGATAACATCTTGATAACATAGAGGCTTGTATCAATATAAGTCATCAAATTAAGTTATAATACGTCAAATAGAGTGACAACCTCTTATCAATCAGCCTTGATTGATCATCTGTATACCCATCCACACATCCAACTTAGGTTAGATAAGTCATCATGACCAAAATCCCCATGCAGCCTGCAGACAGCACGCCCGCTACATTCCATCCTAATGCCCCGACCAAAACCAATATCTTGGGTATGAACCAAGAGCAATTGGGTGCGTATTTTAAACACATTGGTGAAAAGCCATTTCGTGCCACTCAGGTTATGAAATGGATTTATCAGCACGGGGTCACTGACTTTGCACAAATGACCAACTTATCCAAGGGTCTGCGTGAGAAGTTAAGCGAGCAGGCGTGTATTGAGCTGCCTGAAGTGGTGCACAAAGAGTTTAGCGAAGATGGCACGCGTAAATGGGTGTTTAAAGTGGCTGGCGGCTCATTGGTTGAGACCGTATTGATTCCTGCTGATGACAGCAAGGTCAATGGGCGAAAAACCCTGTGTATCTCATCGCAAGTGGGCTGTGCGCTCGATTGCAGCTTTTGTAGTACTGGCAAACAAGGCTTTGAGCGGGATTTGACCGCTGCCGAAATCATCGGTCAGCTTTGGGTGGCCAATGCGTCGTATATGGAAGGGGTTGATAGCACCGAGTGGCAAAACAATGTGACCAACGTGGTGATGATGGGCATGGGCGAGCCGCTGTTGAACTATACGCCTGTGGTGTCCTCTATGGGTCTGATGCTCTCAGATCATGCTTATGGGTTATCAAAGCGCCGTGTGACTTTATCGACATCAGGGGTTGTGCCCAAGATGTATGAGCTTTACAAGGATATTGATGTGGCGTTAGCCATCTCGTTGCATGCGCCCAATGATGAGCTGCGCAATGAGCTGGTGCCCATTAATAAAAAATATCCACTAAGTGAGCTTATCGCTGCGGCCAAGGCGTATGTCCATGACAACAATCCGCGCCACAAAAAACATGTGACCATTGAGTATGTGATGCTAGCGGGCGTCAATGATAGCGATGAGCATGCACAGCAGTTGGTGGCCTTATTAGACGGCCTACCCAGTAAGATTAACTTAATTCCATTTAATCCGTTCCCGCATGCGCCTTACGACCGCTCAAGTAACAATCGCATCCATGCCTTTAGCAACATCTTAAATAATGCAGGGTTTGTGTGTACTATTCGTCAAACTCGTGGCGATGACATTGATGCAGCTTGTGGTCAGCTGGTCGGGCAGGTGGCAGACAGAACCCGCCGCTCGGCAAAATGGCAGCAAAGTATTAAACAGCGTGCAGCCAATGAGCAGCAAAGCGAGGGTTAGTAGCGGCAATAGATTAACTGTCATGAGTATTTATTAGTCTTTAAGCACTTGAAACCTTAAGCCTGCTTGCATTATGATAAAAAGTTTATATGTTTTAGGTGCACAATCTAGGCTAGGTCGTTACAATACTGTTTACAGGATGGTATATTAACGCTTAGCCATTAAGGTGCAATTGGCGCAAGCCCTTTATAAGGATATCGATGACAACCAGCAGGCAGCAGTATGGCTTTAACTCATCGAGTGCCCATAGTAGGTTGCGCCTGACGCACTTTAGATTGACCCGTTTGTGTTATGCAAGCTTGCTGCTTAGCGTACCGCTTTTAATGATAGGCTGCCAGTCTATCGGCTCAGTGACAGGCGTAAATGGGCCTGCTCATAGTGCGCCAACTGCGAGTAGGCAAGTGGCCGACATAAGAACACAGATGGCGGCGCAGTATTTAAATACAGGCCAGTTAGATGCCGCACAGCGCCAGCTTAATAGAGCGCTTGAGGCGGATAAGGCGTATGCGCCCGCTTATGATATGCAGGCACTGCTACTACAGCGTGAGGGCAGTGCGCACAACTGGGCTCAGGCAGACAGCTTTTTTCGTCAAGCGATCAAGCATGACCCAAGCTTTATGCCGGCGCATAATAACTATGGGGTGTATTTGTCCCAAAGTGGCCAGTATCAAGCGGCGCTGGCGCAATTTAAAATAGCTGGCTTAGCCTTAGGGTATGAGGGACGTATAAAGGCGTTACAAAACCTAGGCCTTACTGCACGGCAGCTTGGCGACACCCAATTGGCCAGTCAAGCTGCCGTGCAAGTACTTGAGCTTGATCGCGGCAATGTTAGTGCACATTTAGAGTTGGTTGATCTCTTATTAGACAGTGGTGAGGTGGCTTATGCCCAAAATTTGTATAATGAGATGCATCTGCAGCTAGGTGACGACGCCCAAACCCCTCGTATGATAAGACAAGGGGTTAGGCTGAAAGCGCTACAAGATACAATCGGAATACCTATAAAACCGACAGTAAGATAAAAATTATCCTTATAAAGACAACATTCGCGACAGCTTTGAGCTGACTTTTCGCATAGTGAAGAAGCCAAAAAGCTAAAAGTTTGGATTCGTAACCCAGAGGCATCATGGACATAGATAAAAAAGACCCGTCAACCGCTAATTTAGACACATCCAACCAAAATGTCGGCTCATTTGGTAATCGACTCAAGCAGGCTCGCATCGACAAAAATCTGAGCATAGATGATGTGGCTGCCGAGCTATTTATTCTAAACCGTCATTTAGAAGCCATTGAAGCTGAAGATTTTAGATCGTTGCCTCAAGCAGCTTTTGCGCGTGGTTTTGTGATTAATTACGCTAAGTTTTTGGGTTTAGATCCCGACCAAATCGTTGATAGCTTTAACCGTAACTATCCCGATGAGCTAAAGAAAAAGAGTGTCGATGATATTGAGTCGCCACTTAAGCCTATGGGTACATTACAACGCGAAGGCCGACGCTCTATTCGTATCAATCCTTTATTGGTGCTGGGGGTTATCGGTCTGATTGTGTTGGCGGTATTCTTAATTCGCACCGTCTCTAATGCGCAAGATGCGACCGCTGTTGAAACCGATGACAACGCTTTGGTCGATGACCTATCAGACAGCGAACAGTCGGCAGGCGCTGCCATTAATACCGCTGTGGTCAGTGGCGGTAGTGCCTTAGATAATACAGGCTCAGCGGTGGCAAGCAACACCACTGATGCCAATTTGGATTTGACAGTCAGTGCCAATACGCAGCTAAATGTGGTAGATGCCACAGGTAATACCTTATTAAGCGGCAATCAGTCTGCAGGTAGCTACAAGCTTGCGGGTAAAGCACCCTTTAAAATTCAAATTGATCAAGTTTCAAATGTGGCCTTGAATTTAAATGGTCAGCCCATTGAGCTAAACGATTTTGCTCAAGACAATAAAGCCAACTTTAGCCTAGCGCCATAAGAGGTCTTTATCATCTTTATTTTTGGCAAGTTTTAAAAATAAAAGCGGCAGCGACATAGACGTTTATGCGCTGCTAGCCGACCTACCTTGTAATACGCTTTTTATAAATGTCCAGTCAACTGAGAAGTCTTATGTCAACTCCCTCTCCAATAAAACGTCGTCAAACCAAAAAAATCTATGTCGGTGATGTGGCAGTCGGTGGAGATGCCCCCATTAGCGTACAAAGCATGACCAATACGGACACCTGTGATGTGGATGCTACAGTCGCGCAGATTGAGCGCTGTGTGGATGCAGGAGCCGATATGATGCGTATCTCAACACCGACCATGGACACGGTAGCTGCCTTTGCCGAAATCAAAAAGCGGGTCAATATCCCTTTGATTGCTGATGTGCATTTTGATTATAAGATTGCATTGGCTGTGGCGGCAGCGGGTGCAGACTGCTTGCGCATTAACCCAGGCAATATTGGTAATGATGCCAAAGTGCGTGAAGTGGTGGCCTGTGCCCGTGATTACAATATTCCCATTCGTATCGGGGTCAATGCCGGTTCATTAGAAAAAGAGATTCAGCGCAAATACACCGAGCCTACCGGTGAGGCCATGGTCGAGTCGGCCATGCGTCACATTGACATCTTAGATCGCTTAAACTTCGATCAATATAAGGTATCGGTGAAGGCCAGTAATGTGTTTTTGACCTTAGATGCTTATCGTTTGTTATCGCAACAAATTGATAATCCACTACATCTAGGTGTAACCGAGGCAGGTGTTTATCGTACCGGTACGGTTAAATCTGCCATTGCTCTAGGCGGTTTGTTATTAGACGGCATCGGCGACACCATCCGCATTTCATTGGCAGCCGAGCCTGAAGATGAAATTAAAATTGGCTTTGATATTCTAAAGTCACTTAATATTCGTGCCAACGGCATTAACTTTATTGCCTGTCCCAGCTGTTCACGCCAAGAGTTCGATGTGATTCGGGTAATGAATCAGTTAGAGGCCCGTTTAGAAGATGTACGGGTGCCGATGGATGTGTCGGTTATCGGCTGTAAGGTGAATGGGCCTGGTGAAGCCAAAGAGGCAGATATCGGGGTGGTGGGTGCATCCCCCAATTCACTGGTGTATTTGCAAGGTGAGAAGAGCCACCTCATTGATACCAATACCTTGGTAGATAATATCGAAAAAATGGTACGTGAGCGTGTGGCGGCGGCCGAAAAACAAGCTGCCAATGAAATCCTACGCGTCGATGGTAGCCAGTAGCGAGCACTTTGGGCTAATGTAACGCGGCCATTTTGTGAATGGCTGCTTTGTTCTTATAAAACGCAAGATAAGCGTTTCTCAAAAAAATAATCTGGGCAATAAGTATGATCAAATCAATCAAAGGGTTTAACGATATTTTGCAGGTAGAGACCGCCACCAGTCGCCCCAGTAGCGAGTGGCGACAACTAGAGGCGATGTTAAAACAAGCGCTAGATCAGTTCGGTTACGAAGAGATTCGTTTGCCTATCGTTGAGGAGACACAGCTGTTTGCACGCGCCATTGGCGATGCCACAGACATCGTAGAAAAAGAGATGTTCAGCTTCACCGATAAGTCTGATCCGCCAACCCCCATTACCCTGCGTCCAGAAGGTACCGCTGGTGCTGTCCGTGCTGTAATTGAGCATAACTTATTGCGCGGCGACAGTCCGAAGCTTTGGTACATGGGTCCGATGTTCCGCTATGAGCAGCCGCAAAAAGGCCGCTACCGTCAGTTTCACCAATTAGGGGTAGAAGCTTTTGGTAGTGAGCATGTGGATGTGGAAGCTGAACTAATTGCCATGACCTACTTAATGTGGCAGCGCTTAGGCATTGACCATGAGCTTAGCTTAGAGATTAACAGCTTAGGGGAGCTTGATGAGCGCAAAGCCTATCGCAGCGCGTTGGTTGAGTTTTTACAGACCAAAAAAGAGCAGTTAGATGAAGACAGTCAGCGCCGATTGACCACCAATCCGCTGCGTATCTTAGACAGCAAAGACCCAAATACCCAAGCTTTATTAATGGAAGCGCCTCGCTTGGCTGACTTCTTAGGCGAAGACAGTAAAGCGCACTTTGAGCAGCTAAAGACGTATTTAACCGCCTTAGGCATCGAGTATGTGGTCAATCCAAACTTGGTTCGCGGGCTGGATTACTACAACAAAACCGTATTTGAGTGGGTCACTGACAAGCTCGGCTCGCAGGCCACAGTTTGTGCCGGTGGTCGTTATGATGGACTTATCGGTCAGCTCAAATCTATCGGTAAGTCAGAAGACAAAGCCAAAGCGGTCAAATCAGAACCCGCCGTCGGCTTTGCTATGGGTCTTGAGCGCTTATTGTTATTGGTACAAGCCGTGAACCCTATTCAAGCACAACCTGCTTGTGATGTATTCGTTGTGGTGCATCCCGACTTATACCAGCAGGGACTGTTGTATGCTCAGTCGTTAAGACAGGCACGTAGTGATCTGCGAGTGAAAATGGCCAGTGCCAGTAGTCTAAAGGCGCAAATGAAAAAAGCCGACAAATCAGGGGCTCAGTTAACTGTGATTTTAGCGCAAGATGAAGTAGAAAATGGCACCATTAGTGTCAAGACCATGCACACTGGTGAGCAGGTGAGCCAAGATAAATTATGGCTACACAGCGCCGAAAACTTTCGTCTATAATCACCAAGCAGTTATTGCTCCTTGTTTTGAGCTTTCGGCAGTACGCCGCAATTTAAATATTTAGTTATTAATATATTAGGTAGATTTATGGCCAAACGTCCCACGCCCACTTCACCAGACTTGAACAACAGCGGTGAGACCCCTTCAATGGACAAGCTAAAGCAGGCTGCCGGCTATATCATAGGTGCTATTTTATTGGCATTAATTGGTTACTTTGGCTGGACCTATCTACAAAACTCGGGTCTAAAAGCCGATACTGTAGCTGCCGATAAGTACTCGGCTATTGAGACGGCCAATGATGAGCTAATGGGTGCGCCACAAGTAGATGCCGCCGCCAGCAAAAAGCTCAACTCAGACATTGATGATCTTGTGGCCAAGCATGGTTCAACCATTTATGCTTGGCAAGCGCTGATGATTAAGTCGCGTAATGCTGTGGATGCAAAAGATTATAAAACCGCCGCTGCGGCCTTAAAAAAGGCGATGGAGATTGATGTTAAAGACCCAGGTCTTCATGCGCTAACCCAGCTTCGTTATGCCTCTGTGCTACTGAGTGATGGGGATATCGATGGCGCATTAACTCAAGCATCTACCGATGTGCCTGTGGCCTTTGAAGCGACTCAGCAAGAGCTATTGGGTGATATTTATCTGGCTCAAAAAGAAGATGAAAAAGCGCTGCGTGCCTATCAAAACGCATGGAGCCTTTTGTCTAAGCGTCATGAAGAGCGTCCGTTTTTGCGCTTAAAGCTTGAAAGCTTAGGGGTAACGCCTGAAGCCATTGAACCGACGACTCCTGTTGTGAATATGCCTGAGAATGTGGAGCAGCCTGCAGAGGGTGAATCAGATGCTGCTCTTGAAGCCGCGCTCTCGCAGCTGGCAGCCGCTCAAGCGTCGGATGCACAAGGTGAGGCAGGTCAGGCTCAGTAAGCCTGCGTTACAATAAGTAAGTACAATAATAGGCCATTGGACTTTTTGTTTACAACCGAATTTGTTATAACATACACAACAATAAGATTAGTACCAAAAACCCTAAAGCCGTTTTTTAGTGTGCTATGACTTTTAACCAATTGAGCTGATCTAATATGCAGAACAACAAAACCCCAAACTCACGAGCCGGTGTTATAGCACAAGCTTCTAAAATTAGTCTTTTATGTGTGTCTATTGCCTTGGTTTCTGCTTGTGGCAAAACCATTAAGCCTGAACAGCATAAGCCCACCAAATTGGTGCAGCTAGAGCAGTCTGTTAATGTGGTGGAGCCAGTGCTACAGACCAATGTTAGCGGCCGCTCAAAGCTTGCGGACGTCAACCGCTTTGAGGTGGGATTTGATGGTAAACAAATCGTAGCTGCTTCAAACTCAGGCAAAGTCTCCAGCTATGGTCTTAATGGTCAGGCGTTATGGAGCACCGACTTAAAAGAGGATATCGTGGGCGGCGTGGCCTTTGACGGCGCCAGTCAAACTGCCGTAGTGACCACGAAGTCTGCACGTGTGGTGGCCTTAAATACTGCAGATGGCAGCATCAAATGGCAAAACAAGCTAAGTGGTACCGTACTAGCACCGGCGCTTATTCACAATAATCGAGTGCTGCTTTCTGCCAATGATGGCGTGATGCATGGCTTGTCACTGCAAACCGGTGAGTCGATTTGGAAATTCACCACTCAAACACCAAGCATCAGTGTGCGTGGCAGTGCGAAGCCTACCTTGCTAGATCAGCGTACCGCGCTGCTAGGCGGTGCAGATGGCCGTTTGCACGCTGTTGATATTGAGGCCGGCATTCCGTTATGGAACCGCCGTGTGGGAATCCCTTCAGGCGCCAGTGAAATTCAGCGCATGACGGATATCGATGGTACCCCTACAGTCGATCAAGGTCAGCTATTGGCAGTCAGCTATAGTGGTCAGCTGTTGGCCGCAGACTTAGCAAGTGGTCAGGTTACTTTTTTGCAAGAGGCCGCCAGTAAAAACAGCTTGGCTGTGACGGACAGAGCAGTGATCAGCACCACTTTAGACGGTAAGGTAAAAGCTTACAACCGTCAAACTGGTGAATTATTATGGGAAAATGATGACCTAGCGTATCGTCAGCTCAGTAACCCTGAGCGTGTGGGTAACTACATTGCTATTGGTGACTTGGACGGTGTGGTGCACTTCTTATCGCCAGAAGATGGCCGTATTGTTAGCCGCACTCAGACTAAAGGCGCTATTAATAAGCTCACCTCAGCTTCAGGCTATCTATTGACTCAAACCAAATCAGGTCAAGTTAGCGTATGGCGCATGGCCCGTTAGTGGCAGCTTATTCAGCTTAATTAACGGATTTAAATAATCAGTTGCTTTAAAAATCCTCTTTAACCGCCGTTAAAGAGGATTTTTTATGCTTGTGGGTTGTGGTTATAGGTGTCATGCATGGTACTTATTGCGGTCTTACCAACACCACGGGCTGCTGCTCATTAAAATATAAATTGGTATCAATGTGTTCAAGGCGTAACGGACTATACGGCCACTGGGCCAAACGGTGACGGCGCCGACTCAGCTCAGCCTTATTAAGCGTGGGGTCGAGTAGCAATGGCCTACCTTGAGTCAAAAATCCAGCCTCATAAAAGGGGCGATTGGTAATCCACTCAATATAATGTGCTGGCCGCAAATTGGGCATCGCTAAGGCGTCAAGCTCAGCTTTACTGTCAACCTGATACCAAGTGTGTAAGGGGAAGTGCTCATTTAGCCATTGTGGACGTACAAAACTGGCCTCATTGGGACGGAAAAACCGCCCCTTCATCACCACGTAACGTTTATCAATTTTTACCTTTTCATAAAAATCCAAATCTACCCATAGACTACGAAACGGCTTGGTCTGCATATGCGTCAATTTGCGCTCAAGAGTGTCCTTATTATTGATACCGACCCAATTGGCAAAGCCATAAGGTGCAGAGCCCAGATAAAACTTTATTGCCAGCTCCCAGTGCTCTATTTCATTGGTGTCTTTATTGCGCAAAATAAAATCCAGCTCGCCGGTGGTCTGCATCCCGTTATACAGCTGAACATTATGAGCGACGACCTCATAGGGGTGTAATTGCAGGCGATAACCATCTTCTAACCAAAAATGCATCAACCCCTCAAAGTGAAAGCCCAGACGATAAGGGCTTGGCCGTGACATAAGATAACGTGTTAACTCCTGATAAGCTGTGGTGTTATCTAAGTGATGCAAGCGCTCAGCATAAGTGGTGTATTGTGTGTACCAAAAATCAGGCGGATGTACATCAATCTTAGGCGATACCAGATTTGAGTTGGGGGATATCCAGTGGGTCAATGCATCAGGGCAGGCAAGCGCAAAGGCCAAGTCGCGAACAAAAGGGCGCTTATACTGCTGCCATGGCCCAGATGTCTGCAAGGATATCTGTGAAGCGCAAATATCAGTCATATCAGTCATATCAGTTATATTAGTGGGCATTTATTAAAGTGATATGGCGAGTATAACAAGCGCCATGGTATAGGGTGTATCTATCATAGCAAGCACTTACCGAAATGATACTTGGCATCTTATCGAGATTAAATGTGGTAATACTCACCGATAAAGCGAGAGTGTCAGCTTACAGCAGAGACAAAAAAAGCTTTCTAAGCGGCAGCCAGAAAGCTTTTTTATGGCATTAATCTTAACTTGTGCGAGCCATGCTAAGCCGATACGCTAAGCTGATACATCACCATGCTCTACAATCCAGTCGGTTGCCATTTGCCAAAGCTTGGGCGCTTTAGCATGGGTTTTACTGCTAAAGTATTTCATATGGCCGATGTGGTTTAAGCCAAATTCCTTGGGGCTTATCATACGTTTTTTGGCTGGCATGGCTGTAAATACAGCGAGCATATCGTCCACGTTTTTGGCATTGGCAATGTCATCATCGGTGAAGTTAAGCCATAGTGAGGGGGTATCTAATTCATCATAATAATGGGTAAATACAGTTTTGCCAAAGGCGGTCTTGATATAGCCTTTGCCATTACACCAATCACGCCACTGCTTGGCCACACCACGCGGCAGTGGCTCACCCATATTAAATTTATCAGAGGGCGTGTAGCCCAAGATAAGATTGCCTAGCGGAATGGCGGCGTCCATAAAGACCATAGCTTGTGCCTTAAAAGGTAGCTCCATATTCTTAATACGGCCTGAGGAGCAGGCCACGTTGAATACAGAGGACAGTGCTTGATAATTGGGCATTAAGCCAATAAGTTGACCGCCTGCACTGTGACCCACCAGATGGTATTTGGCGTTTGGAAATTGTTGCTGCAAGGCGTCTAGTACGGCGGTGGCATCGTGACGTCCCCAGCTGATTAATGACGCATCACATTTAGAGAGCGCAGAGGTTAATGAGTCACCAATGCCTTCATTGTCATAAGTAATCACCCCAAAGCCTTGACTGGCAAGATAGGTGGCAAAACTGTTATAAAACCAGCGTTTAATGCCGGTGGCTGGCGCTATCATAATGGCGTTTTTGATGTCATCAGCTAAGGTCTGCTCAGGCAAATACAGCGTGGCGGTAAGTGGCTGATTACGCTCCGTCATAATGATTAAGGTGCTGGGTGAGTTTGAGTCAGTGGTATTAACGGCTTGATGCTTTAAATCGTTAATATTGGTGGTTTTCTCAAGAGATGTACTCATAATAACTGCCCTGTAAGTGAGTGTCTTAAGTTAAGATAGAGTTAATAGTTACTTATAATACTCAATTTTTATGGGTTATAGTGTGATCAATGTAGACAGACAAGTCACCTAATTTGCCGTTTTGTACAGCCGATAAACTAAATCAGAACACAGTGATAAATTGTGTTATTACAGACTATGTTATTATGGTTCATCTGATTATTTATACCGATATTTAATTCTTAACATGGCACTTATTTATGACACAATCCTTAAACACTCAAGCGAATAGCGCAACGAACATGAGCTATAGCACCACCATAACCAGTAAAGATGTTGAGCATGTGACACAGGTAGTAGACAAAGCCTCAATCAAGCAGCGTCTTGTGGCGGTATACTGTGGGTCACGCATGGGCAATAGCCCAGTTTATGAAGCAGCAGCTAGAGAGCTGGGTACTGCCTTAGCAAAAAATGACATGGGCTTGGTCTATGGCGGCGCAAGTATAGGACTGATGGGCGCTGTGGCTGATACCGTCATTGAAGGTGGCTCGCAAGCAGTGGGCGTGATACCAAGCTTTATGCTGGATCATGAGATTGCTCATAAAGGGCTGACGCGTCTTCATTTGACCGATACCATGCACACCCGCAAAGCAATTATGGCAGAGTACGCTGATGCCTTTATCACCCTGCCAGGAGGGCTTGGCACTCTTGAAGAGATTATGGAGATTGCCACTTGGCGCCAGTTGTATCAGCACGAAAAACCTATGATTATTCTAAACATCAATGGATTTTATGATCCCCTGATAGCGCACCTTAATCACACCACTGAGCAAGGGTTTATGAAGCAGCAAGACTTAGAAAGACTGGTGGTGTGTAACTGCATTGATGAGGCCATTGATTTGCTCAATCAGTACGTGCACATTGATGATCCTGTGGCTACTCACAAGATCTGATATCACTCAGCACCCCAAAAAAAGGGCGGCTTATTCGTTAAATAAGCCGCCCTTTTTTTATCTTTTGGTGTCACAAGTTTTAGGGTGATAGGGGAGTCACCACACCTGACATAGCTGGCGGAAAAGCGCGCATTTTTGCAAACTTCAGCGCCAAGCGATCAATGTCTTGCTTTTGGGTGGGGGCCAGATAGGACCAGTGATGCTGTTGCCGAGCTAACTCACATTCAGGCTGTGGCTGTATCAAGCCTTGGGCAATCAACTGAGCCACGATATCATCTGAGGCTTCAAGAGCAGAGGAGGCTTTAACGTTTTCTGCTCGTGCATAGGCCAGCTCAGGGTATAAGCTCACATCAGCGACACGTAGCGTGTCATTATCGCCTGGGATTTGTTGGCCACCATATAAGGCATTTTCTGTGGGTTTGGCGGTAGCAAACTGCGGCACAAACTCGCTGACCTGATCAATGGCACGTTGGCTGCGCTCGTGTAAGGTATTGGGATTCCATCCCTCATCGATAAAGTCTAAGTATTTAGGCTCAAGCTCAGGCTGGGCATCATTATCGGTGGTCGCTACCAAGCCATCATTAAATAAAGTCACGGCTTTATTCATGCTGTGGATTTGATAATAGCCTTCTGGATAAGGGGTAAGCTGTACCATGCCATGCGGAGTGCCTCGCTTGCCATGAATGATAATCTCCGGTAAGTGAGTGTGACTGCTTGAGCCAATACAGTGGGCAAGATTATCAACAGCATCTGACTCATAAGTGTCGGTGTTTGGTTGTGGCCAATGGGTGACATAAGAGGCTTTAAATTCCACCATACGCTGCGCCGGCACGCCAAGCATATTATCAATAATGCCGGTTCTAAAACCGCAGGCATTGATTAAATAATCTACTTGTATCGAGTGCTGCTGATTTGGCTCGGTATTATCTAGCGGATGGTCACTGCTGTGTTGGTCACAATGTTCAAGCGTGTGATAATGAATCTCCCAGCGTGCATTTCGATGGGTTATCTCATCAACGGCAGTTTTAGGTTCATCCTGATCACTGCGGTTATGAGCTACTTGCACTTGAGCTGTAGAGGCCACTTCAGTGACGTCCACCACTTGAGTATTGAGTAGGAGATGTGCATTGGGATAATAGTTTAGCGCCGTTTGTGCTGAAGCTGCCAGTCGGAAGATATTCCAACCATACTCATTGACTGCCACAATAGGAAACTTAAGTTTATTAAGATCCAATTGCCGCGCTGCCGCTGCTACCCATTGATCCATAGATTTTGGCGTCAGTGTCTCAGAGGCCATAAGCTGCTCTAAGCGCTGACGGTCGTATAAGCGGTAATATTCTTCGGGTTCACCAAGCACTTTGTTGGCGGGGTCGGCGGTAATCATTGCCTGATACTCAGCAGTGAGCAGCTGCAGTCTGGACAACAAGTCATTGGGGTTTCCGTCATCACGCTTGGGGATGGCAATGACTGTGGGGCGCACATCTATACTGTGCGGATACATACGCAGCATATCAATGGATTGCTTTAGCAGCGCCACACAATCTGCGTCTGGGATTTCCCGGTACAAATTACCGCCAGCATGTAAATGACACATAGGTGGCCCATCGATCAAACTGGCTTTGGTTTCAAACAAATAGGTCTGTACACCCAGTGCCGCCAAGCGAATGGCAATGGTGGAGCCTGCTACCCCGCCACCTATAATCCCCACCTTTAGTGGTATCGAGGCAGAAGGTGCAGTCGGCGAGATGGAGGCTAAAGGGTCATGCGATGCGCCAATATGATTTTGCATAGATGTGGTCATTATATTTGGAGGTATCATTATAGTCAGATCTAGATAATAAGGTTAGCGCCGCCAAATCAAAGGGGCGATATAAACACGCTATAAACACGCTATAAACAAAGGATAGGCAAAAAATGGTTTTTGCTACAATATACTTAGAATAACAAATATCGGTGATGATCACTGTTGCCGCACCGTAGTGTAAAAGCTAATACACAGGCCACGACAAAAGCCGCCACAAACGTATCAACGGGCGGGTATAGATATTTATGGTGATGACAGCAATGATATACAAGCTTGATTTCAATACAAAATACAGTAGAACAACAAGGCTTAAATGAAAAAAACTTCAATAAAAAAGCGCAGCCAATCGCATCGCAGCCCTCAATCTAAGCAGCCGCTATTTATGGGGCTTGGATTTTATGGGGTGCTAAGCTTATTAGTATTTAAGGGCAGTATTGGCTGGCATGTGTTAGGCTGGTATGTGGTTATCGGTGTGCTGACTTATGCCGTCTATGCCAAAGACAAGCAAGCGGCGCAGCAGCATAACTGGCGTACCCCTGAAAGTACGCTGCATGTACTGAGCCTGCTTGGAGGCTGGGTGGGTGCTATGATCGCTCAACATCAGCTGCGTCATAAAACCCAAAAGCCCAAGTTTCGGCTAAGATATTATTTAACAGTGCTCATTAATTTGGCAGGCTTGTTATATCTTATCTCAGGCGGTGAGCTCTCGCGTTTATAACAACTGCCGCAGCAAAAAGCAGCAAGCCCGCTATAAGCGGGCTTGCTGCTTTTGGTAAAAACTAAAGCGTAAATAAAGCTAACTAATTATTGCAACGTAGCCGGTAAAGCGTAGCCGGGCTTAAGCCTGATATTTGGCGTTGCGTTTGCCCTCTAAAAATAGCATATCTATCACCACGATGGCCACACCCACACAAATTGCAATATCGGCGATGTTAAAGATGGGGTAATGCCACACATCAGCATAATGCACATGGATAAAGTCAATGACCTTACCGATGCGCACCCGATCAATTAAATTACCAATAGCACCGCCTAAGATAAGTGCCAGACCCACGTTAAGCAGCTTGGCTTGGCGCGGGGCGCGGGTCAGATAAACCACCAAAAACACAGACATCGCCAGCGACAAGCCAGCAAAAAACCATTTTTGCCAGCCGCCTTGATCGGCCAAAAAGCTAAAAGCGGCGCCATAGTTATACGCCAAAGTCCAATTTAAAATCGGCTCAATAACGGGTACTGGCTCATGGAAATTAAGCTTGGTATTGGCAATCCACTTGGTCCACTGATCAAGACCAATAACCAGTAGCGATAACAAATACCACATCAGCGCTCGAGGCCCATTGGCAATCAGTCTAGGGCGCTTGCTAAGCCCTGGCGTGGCTGTCGCATAGGCCGGCTTGGTCTCTACGGCATCAGAGCTTGACTGGGTATTGCCTGAAGTCTTAGGCATAATGACGAACCTCGCCTGGACCTTGGATGTTGCTGACGCAGCGGGTACAAATTTCAGGATGACTTGGGTCGGTGCCCACATCATCACGCACGTGCCAGCAGCGCACACACTTGGTGCCCTCGGCTGGGGTTACCGCCACACGTAGGTTGTCAAGCTCCGTCTCATTACCTACGGTATTGTCATCAAGCTTATGCAGCGCCGCTGAGCTGGTGATTAATACAAAGCGCAGCTCATCTTCTAGCTTGGCCAGACTGCTATAGACATCACCATCTGTATAAATACTGACGGCCGCTGATAAGTTGGCGTTAATCAACTTGGCTTCACGGGCGCCCTCGATAACCTTGTTAATCGCGTCTTTGGCCTCTAAGATAATTGCCCAGTCCGCTTCACTGATTTTTTGCATGCTAAAGTCAGGCAGCTGATACCACTCTTGAGTAAATACATAAGCGTTGTCGCCTGTTGCACGCTCTTTTAGTAAGGCTTCCCAAGCTTCTTGAGCGGTAAAGCTTAAGATAGGGGCAATCCAGCGTAGCAAGGCATGAGCAATATGATACATGGCCGTTTGTGCTGAGCGGCGAGGTTTACCCTGCGCCATGGTGGTGTACTGACGGTCTTTGATAATGTCTAAATAAAAACCACCCAAGTCTTGTGAACAAAACGCGGTCACTTGCTGAGTCACTTGGTGAAAGTCCATCGCATCATAAGCGGTGATAATAGCTTGCTGCACCTTTTGGGCACGCAGCATGATGTATTTATCCAAGCTTACCAGCTCATCCATCTCTAGGCTGTCAGTTTCTGGATTGAAGTCATCGGTATTGGCCAGTAAGAAGCGCACAGTATTACGGATACGACGATACATATCAGTTGCGCCTTTGAACGCCTGTTTACCAGCATTCATCTCATAACGGTAATCACTTGAGGCGATCCACATACGTAGCATATCAGCGCCGGTCTTGTTGATCTCATCTTGGGGGTTGATGATATTACCCAAAGATTTACTCATCTTGCGGCCATTTTCATCCACCACGAAGCCGTGAGTCAACACTTGCTTATACGGCGCTCGGCCATACATCGCCTCTGAGGTTAGTAACGAAGTCTGGAACCAGCCGCGATGTTGATCTGAGCCTTCAAGATACATATCGGCTGGATTAACCAGCGCATCATCTTGTTCTAACACGGCAAAGTGTGTGGTACCTGAGTCAAACCACACATCTAAAGTATCGGTCGATTTGACATAGTCATTGGCATCATCACCAATGAAATCTTTGGCATCCGCATCAAACCAAGCTTCCACGCCACCTTTTTCGATCAGCTGTGCAATGTCTTCCATCAGCTCAAGCGTATTAGGATGCAGCTCATCGGTGTCTTTATGGGTAAAGAAGGGAATAGGGACGCCCCAAGTACGCTGACGTGAGATACACCAATCAGGGCGGCCTGCGACCATAGATTCGATACGGTTCTGCCCCCAGGCCGGTGTCCAAGTGACGTTTGGAATATCGGTCAGAGTTTGCTCACGTAAGGTATTATTGCGGCCGGCTACTTGATGGTCCATGCGGATAAACCACTGCGGTGTGGCACGGAAAATAATAGGAGTCTTATGGCGCCAGCAATGCGGATAGCTGTGCTCCATCTTATAATGTTTTAGCAGATGACCGCTGTCATGTAATTGGGCAATAATCTTTGGCTGAGCCTTATAAATATGCTCGCCCACGAAGACTTTGGCGGTGTCTAAATACACGCCATTGCCCGCCACAGGGTTTACGACAGATAGGTTGTAGCGTAGGCTGACAATATAGTCGTCGGCACCATGTGCAGGTGCTGTATGCACTAGACCAGTACCACTATCAGTGGTCACATGATCGCCCAAAATGATGGGCACTTGACGCTCAGCGATAAGCGGGTGCTGCGCTTTTACCAGCTCTAGTTTATCGCCACTTAGGGTGGTGATAACGCCTTGGTTGTCTAGACCAAAGGCTTGTAGGGCGCTATCCACCAGTTCGCTGGCAATAATAAAGTTGCCTTTGCTGGTATTCACCACACTGTATTCAACCTCCGCGCTGACCGCGATGGCCTGGTTGGCCGGCAAGGTCCAAGGGGTAGTCGTCCAAATAACCGCTGAGGTTTTGTCGTTATTGCCCTCTGGCAAAACTTGACTTGGGTCCACTAAGTCAAAAGCCACATAGATAGCATCTGAGGTTTTATCCTCATACTCCACTTCCGCCTCAGCCAGTGATGAGCCACAATCTAGACACCAGTTTACAGGCTTCATGCCGCGGGTGACATAGCCATTGGCGTAGATCTTACCTAAGGCGCGTACAATGTTGGCCTCTTGGTGAAAGTTCATGGTCAGATAAGGGTTGTTCCAGTCGCCAAATACGCCCAGACGCTTAAAGTCAGCCATTTGTAGCTCAACTTGGCTACGTGCATATTCACGGCATAGGCCACGAAATTCAGTGGCAGATACTTTTTGACCCACTTTGCCGACTTTGGCTTCTACTTTTTGTTCGATAGGCAGGCCGTGACAATCCCAGCCCGGTACATAAGGCGCATCGAAGCCTGAAAGTGTTTTGGACTTAACAATAATATCTTTTAAGACTTTGTTTACTGCATGGCCTAAGTGAATTTGGCCATTGGCGTATGGAGGGCCATCGTGCAAAATGTATTTTTCACGTCCGGCTTTTGCTTGACGAATTTTGCCGTACACATCATCTGCTTCCCAAGCTTTTAGCCAATCAGGTTCGCGGTTGGCCAAGTTACCTCGCATTGGAAAGGCTGTGTCTGCAAGGTTTAGCGTGTCTTTGTAATCGGGGGTTGAAGTCGTTGAATCAGTCATAGAAGCCGTCTTATATGTTAAGTTAAAACAAAAGTTAAAATATACGCTCAATACCTTCAAAGGGGGCTATAAAATATGAAAAGCTTTGAAGCTATGGCGCAGGCTATGAGCGCTACCTTAATCTCAATAGGTCAATGTTTAAATAGGTTGGGCCAGCGTTATTAAATATCAAATCATAGGCCACTGGCCACATAAATGAGTCAAAACGTCCTCATTATAAAATAAAACCTAGCTTAAGGGTAATTGGCACAAAATTCAGGTTGTAGATTTACTCAGCTTGGTCATCAATTCTTAACCAGCGGCCCATGACTTCAGACAGCTCATCGATACCTTCTTTTTTTAGAGAGGAGAAAAGCTGAATCGAAAAGGGCAAATCGAGTTTTTCAAGCTCTCGTTTGGTCTGTAATAAGATGTTTTTGGCCGGACCGTATTTAAACTTATCGGCTTTAGTGAGTAAAACATGCACAGGTAGTTCACCATCTTTGGCCCAGCGTAGCATCTGCTCATCGAAGAACTTTAGCGGATGGCGGCTGTCCATTAACAGTACCAAACCTGCCAAGCTCTCACGTGACACTAAGTACTCTTCAAGTTCAGTTTGCCATACCAGCTTCATTTTCTCAGGCACAGCGGCATAGCCATAACCTGGCAGATCCACCAACCGTGCTTCTTCATTACCTATGGTAAAGAAGTTAATCATCTGGGTGCGTCCCGGTGTCTTTGAAGAGCGGGCCAATTGGCGCTGATTGGTCAATACATTGATGGCTGAAGATTTGCCTGCGTTTGAGCGGCCAGCAAAAGCCACTTCATAGCCGGTGTCAGGTGGACACAGCTTAAAAGTAGGCGCTGACATCAAAAACTCAGTTTGTTCTAAGCGCTTTCTGGGAGACAAATGTGATAAGTCAGAAGCCGATTCTGGCGCAATATATTGAGGTGCTTTGGGTTTTTTGGTCTTTGGTGCATTAGCCATAGGGTGTCTCAAGTTTTGAACTAAATAATAAAAATAGGTACATACTAACAGTTAATAAAGGCAAATTAGATATTCAATAAAAGGCAAGTATATAAGAATAGTTACCTATAAAGGCAGATAAGTGGGCAGTCAGCTCAAATTTATAACTATCCCCATTATAACCAGTCTTACGCTTTAATGATAATAGCCCCCCTTTATAGCTTGAATAATGAGGCATGTCAGTGCTGAGTTACCCGTCAAAAGTGTTATTTTTTTTGCTTGGATGTAACTTTGAAAAGCACAGTATTTAATAAAAATAAAATATAAGGTGTTAATATTTAGTTTTATTAAACCAATTGATTGGCATTATAGACCTAAAAAGTGGCCATAAAATGCTATTATAAATGTATTAAATAACTAGGTCGGCAAAGCCTCTTGCACAAAGAGGGGTTACAAAAAGTTTATCACGCTGGTCAGTTATTAATTGAAATTTAAACAAATGCCTTCATAATAGTATTTAAGTGAATATCTGTTTACTGATTTTAAAGGGTGCGATAAGCGATCACATAACATAAGCATCCTGTTCGATAAATAATCTCAGATATTCTAACCCTTTGTACGATACCTCGAATCCGTTAAAGCCAAGACATCACTCAAATTGAATACCTTAGGCCGAAACATTGACTCAAAGTCTGCCAGCACGCTGGGTGCATTCGAAGGTAAGGAGAACAAAAATGAAATTTAATAAAGCCATAATGCCATTAATCGCCGGGATATTACTCAGTGGTGCCCCTATATTGGGCAATGCCGATGTTGCTCAGCGTTATGAAGCCAGCTGCGCCGCTTGCCACGATACCGGTGCACTTAATGCCCCAAAAACAGGCGATACTGCGGTTTGGGCGAAATTAAAAGCAGAAAAAGGCATGCCAGCTTTGGTACAGTCGGTTAGAAATGGTGGAAAACAAATGCCTGCAGGCGGGCTTTGCAATGACTGTAAGTCTAGCGCTGACTATGCCGCTTTGATTGAATTTATGTCCAAGTAGTGTTTTGTTTAGGCTTAAATAAAAACGGGGCAATAGTTAATTACAACTAAAACAATCGACCCTAAATATTATTTAAAAAATGCTGAGACTATGAGCTAAAGCCCTGATAATATCAGGGCTTTTTTGGGTGTTATTGCCCTTATGCTGTAGTATGGGCGCTAATTATTGCTGTGCTTTGACTAATATGTCACGGATGGGTAGCTATTTTTACAAAACTATTGATATAATAATGGTATTAATTATTCTCTGTGAGTGATTATAACTTAAACCATATGCTGAGCGCTTGGGCCTAAATTTGGCGTAACGCAGTCATTATTGTTGCTGCTGATACTGTAATTACTTCAGCAGCTTGGTTATGGTCAAGGGTTATAGTTATTTAGCTACCGCATGAAAGACTTAGTAGGATTAGACTACAATGAAAAAATTGCTCGTTGCCACCAGCCTATGTATTGCCAGTATCAGCGCCAGCGCAGCCCTTATTGTCCCTAAATATGATGTTGCGGCAGGTCAAAAAATTGTTGAAAACAACTGCGCTGCCTGTCATGGTATGACTGGCGTTAGTGTTGTGCCTACTCAGCCAAACTTGGGTGGCCAAAATGTGCGTTATTTGTTTAAACAGTTAAGAGATTTTAAAACCGGATATCGTGTTAACGGTATCATGCAGGCACAGATTTCTGCTTTGTCTGAGCAGGATTTAGCCAACGTAGCAGGTTATTTCTCACAGCAAAAACCTTGGGGTGCTTTCGCGGGTAACCCAGCAACTGCCGCTGAAGGTAGCAAGCTGTTCTTAGGCGGTGATAAAAAGCGCGGCGTTATTGCTTGTGCCGGTTGTCATGATCCTAAAGGCTTAGGTAATGGTTATGCAGGCTTCCCACGTATTGGCGGTCAGCATCCAGAATACTTAGGCATTCAGCTTAAAGCGTTCCGTGCAGCAGGTCGTGAAGATGATGTAACACGTGATCAAAAGCGTATTAATGACTCAGCCAAAGAGGGTGACAAAGGCATGATGCAGGTTGTGGCCTCTCGACTGTCTGACCGTGATATCAAAGTATTGTCACAGTTCATTGGTGCGGTTCACTAAGCCGATATTAGGACCTACTTGTTTATTAAGTTTGGCCTAAAAGATATCATCAAACATCAACCCCGTTCTTCGGGGTTTTTGTTATTATGGGTGTTATTATTTTCTGGCTTATTTTGTGCTTAAATTGGGATTTAAACCTCACTTAGTGGTTTAAATTGCGTGATTAGCCCCAACGTTTTAGGCTCTAGCTTACTTTTAAATTGGCTGGTTGTTAAATTAGCTTGCTCTTAATTACAAACTTTAATCCATGGATATCAGCATGCAAAACCGTTTTGCTTCTTTGTTTATTGCTGCACTACTGCCTTTATTGTTATTTAGATGGTTCGTTCCTAGCCCTGCCGGCCAATTAGACTTCTGGCTGATGTGGCTGGTGGCCATGGTAGTGGTCGGCCTACCGCTATTGTATGCAGAAATTGGCTTGGCACACCGCAGCCAAAAGACGCCCGCTCAAGGCATACAAGAGTTGACCCGCCAAGCAGATACCACACCAATATGGCGCAGCTTTGTCTGGCTAACGGTGCTATTGTCCTTGGTAGTAGCGGCTCTAAGTATCAATGCGGTCAGTAACAATGTGCTTGAAGCAACGGCACAAATGGGCATGTCCTTGGATATCCCAGGCTATGCGTTGGCGGTCGGTATGGTGGTGATAGCGGGACTATTAAGTCTGCTTGGCGCCACTACCTTGGTTGCGTCTTTGGCCCTAATTGCCATTGCTTTTGTGATGGCAGCGCTACCCAATTTATCTTCATTGGCGCTCATAATGACTGAGAGCAGCCTAGGAGAGTGGGCAAGAGCGGTGACTTTGGCGCTGGTCAGTGTCGGTGTCGGCACAGGTCTTTACTGGTTTAATAATCCTTTAGTAAGCCGTGACCCTAATCACAGTGCTGAAGCGGGCCGCAATACGCGAGAGATTGCGACCAAAACAGTGTTACCTATCTGGCTAACTCAGTTGGTTATCGGCAGTGTGGCGCTGATTTTTAGTAGCACCAGCTTTGCGCCTGTTACTGCTTTGGTATATGCGCTGGGCGTCTTGGCAGCCGGGGCATTTTTTATGCATTACGCCAGCAGCCAAATCGCCACCCGCTTTGGCCGTTTTGGATTAGGCATCGCAACTGTTATTAGTATAGTGCTGACCATCTTATTGGTAGTGACAGCGACCCCTAAAGTATTGACGATGCTGTTGGTTGCGCTAAGCGTGTTAAGTGCTCTGGTTTTGGCAATATTCTCAGGCTGGTTGATGAAAATTAGCCACATGCGCAAATCATTGAACTTCAAGTCAGAAGGCATTTATAACTTATGGCGTGTGGCCATTCGTATCCTAGTACCTGCGCTCATTATTGCCGCTGTGGTAGGTTGGTTTGTCTCATGAACACATCAATGAGTCTTATCCCCATCAGTCTTGCTTACTCGCCCAATCCAGCACAGCCCACTGACACGGTGTATCTTGAGATGCAAGTAAAAGCGGGCACCTTATTATTGCAGGCGCTGCAGCAGGCAGGGTGGCTTGAGGTGTATCCACAATTAAAGCTGTGGTGTGAGGCGCACAAAGACGATACCCAAGTGGACAATAAAAACTGGTGGGTTGGTGTGTTTTCTCAAAAAAAGCTGCTCAGCTATGAGCTACAAGCACATGACCGCATAGAAATATATCGTCCGCTGACCATTGATCCCATGCGCAAACGCAAAAAAAGAGCGGTGCAATAAATTGCCGCAACAACAATCAAACAAGAATAGAAAATAACTTTGAGATACTTGAGGCTAAACTAAGGGTATAAAGTTAGAGCAGCAAGTTAGACATGAGCCCACAAATGGTGGCGGCTTATTGAATATGAAGTCAGTGCTGTTAATCCAAGCTTTTTGGTTAACAGCACGTATGACACATTAATGGCCAAGGCGCAATAAATCTTATGGCTTGGTTTGTGGTAAGCTCTCAACACCCTCTACTTTTATAACAGTATCGGCATCATCGAAATAAATGATAAGATGTTGACTGGCATTTTTGATTATTTGTTTGCCTTCACGTTTACCGTAAGTGCCTGGCTTATAATCATAGATGTAATCCCAACGATTTGGCGCAAGTGAGTCACGCATGGCGGGACTACCGATGTAGTAAAGCACTTGGTTTTTTGTCATGCCAGGTTGGATTTGCTGGGCTTGGCTTTGAGTGATCGGAGTGCCCTGAGGCAGGTCAATGGTATATACGCTAAACCAAGAACAACCGGTCAGTGTCAAAGTAGCAGTAAGAGCGATAGGATAAAGTAAGTGTTTTAATATATTCATAATTTCACGTTTTAGAGTTACCCATTGTGATCGCTAGAGTTGGGTCATAGCGATTAAAGACAGTGACTAGAATTACCAGTAGTTTGGTAATTATAAAATGATATTAAGTTTCGGTAAGATAACAAAGTTAGACCAGCGGATGTCATAAAAGCTGGATTTTGATAAATGATACGTCAATTACTTGCAATTGCCTACCACTTACGAGACTATTTAACTAAATTTTGCATTAATTGGTTATCTTATCTTAGGTTCCGTTCATCAATTATAACGTCATAAGGATCGCAATGAAATTTACCAATCAGGATTTACGTAAAGCAGGATTAAAGATTACTTTGCCTCGTATCAAGATTCTTGAGCTATTAGAAAGTGCTGAGCATCATCATATGAGTGCCGAGGAGGTTTATAAAGCTTTAATCGAGCAAGGTGAAGATGTGGGCTTAGCCACCGTTTACCGTGTGCTGACTCAGTTTGAGCAGGCCGGTATCGTTGAGCGCCATAACTTTGAAAACAATCTGTCAGTATTTGAAATCACTCAAGAAGAACATCATGACCATCTGGTGTGTGATGTGTGTGGCACCATTGTTGAATTCCATAACGAGAATATCGAACAAGAGCAATTAAAAGTGGCTCAGGAGCACGGCTTTAGGTTATCAGGTCACTCCTTGGTACTTTATGGCTTATGTCCGAATGAGGACTGCCAAGACTCTGCTAAATAAGCAGGTGGTGATAGCGCCGCTTGGCCCATAACTGAGTTGGCCTTTTTAAAAGCCTATTGCTAAAAGCCTGTTTTTAAACAGGCTTTTTTTATGGTAAATGAGACAAGATGCGCTTTCACGCTTTTTATCACCTAGCACAATTTGGCATGATGCTGAGCGCTATGTGGGCTAATAAGTTTGCGCTGGATTAGATCGGTGAGCGCTTGGTCTAGAGTCTGCATGCCTTGGCTGTGGCCAGTTTGAATGGCGGAATACATTTGTGCCAGTTTATTTTGACGAATCATGTTGCAGATGGCAGGGGTGGCCACCATAATCTCGTGAGCGGCTATTCGTCCGCCCTCAGGGCGCTTAATTAATATTTGCGAGATCACAGCTTGTAGCGATTCGGACAACAAGAATCGAATCATGTCCTTTTCATCGGCCGCAAATACATCCACAATTCTGTCGATGCTTTTAATCGCAGAGCGGGTATGTAGCGTTGCCAGTACCAAATGCCCGGTCTCAGCTGCAGTAAGCGCCAAACGTATACTGGCCAAATCACGCAGCTCACCAATCACAATAACGTCGGGATCTTCACGCAAAGCTGAGCGTAGGGCCTTCGTATAATCTGCGGTATGGCGCGCCACTTCCCGCTGATTGATTAAGCTTTTTTTGGCGTGATAAATAAATTCAATGGGGTCTTCGATGGTCAGAATGTGGGCGGCGCGTGTTTGGTTAATATGATCAACCAAAGCGGCCACTGTTGTTGATTTTCCGCAGCCGGTGGGACCGGTGACCAATACCAGCCCATGATTGAGCTGGGTTATTTGTTGCAAGGTGGCCTTATTATCACTGGATAAGTCGAGCTGCTGCAAAGACAATAGGGCATCGGGGATGGCACGAAATACAGCTGCAATACCTCGGTGCTGCTGAAATATATTGACCCGAAATCGCCCCACATCGGCCACATCCAACGCATAGTCCAATGTCATGTGCTGTTCAAATTCACTCATTTGCGCAGGGCTTAAGGTGCTGGCAATATACTGCTGAATTTGGGTATGCGTTAAGGCGGGTAGATTGGTCGAGGTTATCTCCCCATCGATTCGCAGCATGGCGGGCATTCCTGCTGACAGGTGCAGATCTGAAGCCTTTAAGCTTTGAGTATGGCGTAGTAGCGCAGTGAGTGAATCTAAAGCGTGAGCGTGTGTCACCTCATCTATCCCTTGAATCATGTGGACACCCACTATAACAAGCTTGGAGTACTTAGGAGCAAGTATTTGTGTGCATTTATAAAATAGAGCGCACCACTTATAATGGTAACGCAGACACAAGTTAGGCGACGCCCATTACAATAAATAAGAGAGTAGATTATGACACAGTCAATACTGGTACAAAACTGGCAACAGGTCACACAGCAGATTGAGGCGGCTCGGCAACACTGCGCTGGGCAGCCGGTCACCTTGCTGGCGGTTTCTAAGACGAAGCCTGCAGATATGATTGTCACGCTTGCTCAAGCTGGTCAGAAACACTTTGGTGAAAACTACCTACAGGAGGCGGTGGATAAGCAGCATCAGGTGGCCAAGCTGCTCACTAAGTCTGTGGATGGGGATGTCAGCTCGGCACTCCCTATTGTCTGGCATTATATTGGTCATATTCAGCGCAACAAAACCAAAGATATCGCTGAGGCTTTTGACTGGGTGCACACCATTGAGCGCGATATTATTGCTAAGCGCTTAGATGCTCAGCGCCCAAGCCATTTGCCTAAGCTTAATGTATTAATTCAGGTCAATATTGATCATGAAGAGAGTAAGTCGGGCTGCCTGCCTGATGAGCTTGAGGCCTTGATTGCGTCTATAAAGGGCTATGGCAATCTGTGTCTGCGCGGCTTGATGATTATTCCCTCCAAAGAGGGCAGTGATGCCTTCGAGCGCACCAAGCAATTGTTTGAACAAATTAAGCAGGCACATCCAGATTTGCCTAACTGGGACACACTGAGTATGGGTATGAGTGCAGATATGGCCGACGCCATTGAGCAAGGTTCAACTATGGTTCGGGTGGGCAGTGCCATCTTTGGCGCTCGAGACTAAAAGCTGAGACAGACCCAAGATTGGCATGTTATGCATATAATAAAAGAGCCACCAGGGCTCTTTTATTATAGTAATAGAGGTCATTTACTGAACAGTTTTGGGCCCGTTAGCCTTCAATGCTCCAGCCATTAACTAAGGGATAGCGGCGCTCACGACCAAACGCTTTGTGGCTAATCTTAGTGCCAATGGCTGCTTGCCGGCGCTTATATTCGCTTCTATCTACCAACTTGATAACATGACGCACTACCTCAGGGTCAAAGCCTTTAGCAGTAATCTCATTAAAGCCTAAGTCATTGTCGATATAGTCTTTTAAAATGGCATCTAATAGGTCGTAATCGGGTAGGCTGTCTTGGTCCACTTGATCTGGACGTAGCTCAGCGGAAGGAGGACGGGTAATAACACGCTCAGGAATAACATTGGTATCTTCTAGGCGATTGCGGTAATTGGCCAGAGCGTATACTTGAGTTTTATACACATCTTTTAAGACATCAAAACCGCCGGCCATATCCCCATACAAGGTGGCATAACCCACTGCCATTTCTGATTTATTGCCTGTGGTGATGACTAAATGGCCAAATTTATTTGATAGCGCCATCAGTACCATGCCGCGTGCACGGGCTTGGATGTTTTCCTCCGTGGTATCTGCTTTGGCCTTGCTAAATAATGGGGCTAACGTATGACGCATGCCATCTACCGCATCATGGATGGGGCATACCGTATAGGAAACATTGAGTCGGCGCGCTTGAGCCTGGGCATCCTCTAAGCTGATTTGAGAGGTGTACTCATAGGGCATCATAACCGCATATACTTTATCAGAGCCTAGCGCATCCACGGCCACGCATAAGGTCAGTGCCGAATCAATGCCACCTGATAGGCCCACAATCACGCCTTCAAAGCCTGAGTGATTGACATAGTCACGTAGACCCACCACTAAGGCTTGATACGTCTCAGACTCTGAGCTGAGCTGTAAAGGTGCTTTGGTTTGGCTATCAAAAGTGTGATTTTTTATATCATAAGTAGCATACAGCATGTGCTCTAAGAATCTAGGGGCTTCATGCGCTACGTCACCATTGGCCTGAATGGCCATCGAGCCGCCATCAAAAACCAGGTCATCTTGGCCGCCCACTGCATTGACATAGATGATTGGTAACTGGTTATCTGTGGCACGCTTATTCAATAGGGCTTGACGGGTGTGCTGCTTACCGGCCTCAAATGGCGAGGCATTGATGGTAACCACTAAGTCGGCACCTTGGTCTTTTAGAGCCTTGATGGGCTCTTCTTGCCATAAGTCTTCACAGATCAGCAGGCCAATGGTCACGCCTTGGTAGTCGAATAATACTTGATTGCGGCCTTTGTCAAAGTAGCGGCGCTCATCAAAGACGCCATAGTTTGGCAGATACTGCTTGTGATAAAAGCCCTTTTGTTGGCCGTTTTGGATAATGGCAGCTGAGTTAAAGGTGCCATGATAATCGACATGCGGATAGCCGATAATCATCACGATATCATTAATATCGCTCAGTGAGCTAAGGGCAGCTTTTACGCGGTCTGATAAACTTGGGCGAAGCAGCAAGTCCTCTGGTGGATAGCCAAGCAAAGCCAGCTCTGGGAAGACGATGACGTCAGCACCATTGTCGCGGGCTTCAATAGCCAAACTACGCATTTTGTCGATATTGGTTTGAATGTCACCGACCATAAAGTGGGACTGTGCCATTGCAAATTTCAGCGAACTTCCTTTTGCTGCCGTGCTACTGTTATCATTAGACATTATTGGGTCCTATTCGTAATGGGTCTTATTGCTAATAATCACCGGTCAAATGCAACTTATTGAGTTTTGTTGGTGTCACATTTTTAGGCAAGCTATTAGCATTAAATAAAGGTTAGTGGGGTAGCTTAATCCATTTGCATTTTGCAGATTATTGGCTACTTTGTTTGTCATACTCAGCCCGGCATAAATGCATATGCCCAAGCTTAAATCTGGGTATTTATCGAGTTTTATTGTATTTTATCTTGCTAAATAGAGTATCGTGTCAGCTTGTTTTGGGTGTTTCTATTGTTAACGATTTTTGTAGTCGAAAATAAATACAATTACCTTTAGTATAACATCAAAACTTTATTGTGATATCCAAGCGGGTCTATTTTGACCGCAAAACTAGGAAATGGGTTATGTTTGCATTTGTGTTTACGCTGTTAATTACCGCGCTTGCCATGTGGGCGTTTTTTAAATTTATGTACCCCAAGCCGCCAAAAGCTTTTATGCCCCAAGAAGGCGATGTGATTACCCCTAGAGATTGTAGCTTATGTGGCTATCCCTTGGCTGAATATCGCGGCGTATTAGAGCCTAAGCCTGAGGGCCGCATATCTGATGCTGAGCGTCAAAAAATACAGCAGTTAACAGCTGAGATTGATGACTTACAGCAGCGCTTACAACAAGACGCGCTAGAGGCGAATCTGACGCGTCAACAAAAAAAGCACGCTAAATTGGCCAAAGAGCAGCAGCAAAAGCAGCTGTTTGAAAAGCAGCAGGCGCTAAAGCAGCTTACCAGCTGGTTTTTTTGTAACTATGACCATCAAGCCGACTTCCATGCACAGTCTACCAAGCCACCATCTCACTAGCGCTTTTTAGTCGCTAAGCTGCATCTCACGAATCATATGCTCTAACAGCTCATTGGCCTGCGCGATGTCGCTTTCATTAGCGGCTGCTTGTAGCTTGGCTTGTTGCATTTTTTCATACAGATTTAAGCAGCACAGTACCAATAGATTCTCTTGGGGCAGCTGCGGGGCATTGGCCTGTAGATCTTGGATAAAACTATTGATAAATTGGCTGGCTGAATACAGCTCGCCTTCTTCACCCACTGGGCAGTTAATAGTATAATTTTTTTCTAAGATGGTAATATCAACTGGCATGAATTGAGGCTCTTGTGCGGCCTCATCTTGTGTCTGCTCAGGCTGATTTTCAAAAGCGCTTGAGGTATCAGTTAGGTCATCTGGGGTAATAATTTCGATATCAGAGTTGTGCCCAGAGTCCGCGGCTTCTAGCTCAGCACCACTAGTTGCTTCAAAGGCCGTGTCGTCGTCAGTGTAAGAAGTATGCTCAGAGTCTAATGACTCGTAATCAGAAGGGTTATGAGTTGACATGATGTTCTCTTAAATAATGGACCAATAAAATAAAAGGCAAAAAAAGGTCAAATAAAATACAGTTAATTTAGCCGGTGGCCATAAAAGGCACTGAACAGGCTAATGTTTTTTTATGGTGTAAATTTCAAGCCAAACGGTTATAAGCTGATGTGCGACATAGCCACAATGACTAGTCAGCGGCTTGGTCAATAAGGGTCAATCTGTGCATAACGACTTTGGTGTGCTCACGGGCCAAGCGGTTCTTTTCTAATAAAGCATGATTGGACGCCTCTAACGCCTCACATTTTTGTAGCAGCTCGCTGTAGCTGTCATTTAGACTGGTGTGCGCCTCAACCAGACTTTGATGCTCATCGTTAAGTTGGTTATAGACTTGCTCAAGGCTTGAATGCTCTTGCTGCGCTTGTTCAAAGGCGCTGCGGGTATCTGATAATTCTTGTTCAAGCTGCTGCTGGGTTTGCTGGGCCTGCTCATAAGCGGCTTGAGACTCAGTAAGCTGCTGCTGTAGGCGCTCAACTTCATTGGGGTCAATTTGTGGCCCGTTTTTTAGTGACAGCAATTCATTGTGAGAGGCATCATAGCGCTGGCGGATGTCGTGCAATATAGAATCCAAGTGGTGCAGTTTTTCAATTAAAGGTTGGGTCATAGGGAGTCACTTCTGAGAAAGTCGGAGAAAAATTAAATGCAAGGTTATGTAATAGTACCTTTAATAATGCCACAGATGCCCACATTATATCTAGCATTAGGATGTTAATGAATGTGTTTGGATGGACTATATAATCGGTAAAAAAACCAAGTTTAATCACTTCATAAGCCACTCACTTAAAAAACTACTTAACAAGCAACTTAACAAGCAAAAGGGTACGTGTAATGAATGACGATATTTCAGGCTGGAACGAATGGTCAAAAGTGTTTGCCGATTGGACCGATGTCAGCATAAGTGAGCTGCACGGGCTGATGACTGGCCTGATGACAGTGTGTCATGCGCCCAGTAAGATTGAGGACTGGGAGCAGCTATTAACCGAGCTAAGCTTCTCTATTCCAGATGAAGCGGCACTGACCTTATTGGCCGAAGAAGCAGAAGACACCTCTTTTCAGTTAAAAGACAAAGATGACGCTTATCAATACTCACCCTTAGTGCCAGATGACGAACATGACTTATATGAGCGAGTGATGGCTCTTAAGCAGTGGGCTAACGGCTTTATGACCGGATTTGGGGTGACAGACTGCACCTTAAGCGCTGAGGAGACGGTGATGTTCTCAGATCTGGCAAAAATTGGCAGCATTCGTATTGAGCCTGATGATGAGTTTGAAGGCGGCGAGGAGTCGTATTTATATTTATATGAGTTTGTGCGCATGGTGCCAGTCAGCTTAGCGATTCGCCCTCGCAAAGCTATGATGAGCCTGCCACTAATTGCAGGTCTATCCCCAGATGCCAAGACGGCCAAAGAGCTTGAGCAGCAAGGTGTCAAGCCTAAGCCTATGCCACCGGTGATTGATATTATGAATCAAAACCGTCCCTCTTAACAAATCTCAAAGACGCCACAGCGCAGTTTGAGGCGTTAAGCTTTAGTGCGAGCAAAAAGCCAGTCCAGATAAAAACGGACTGGCTTTTTATGTTAAATTAAAGGCCAATGAGCCCCTATTATGAGCAGACCAAATGCCAGTCTGAGTGTGGATGGGGCGCATCCTGCTAACTTTGTAAGGAAAATCCATGACCTCGCCAAATCACAGCCTCACTTACCCCCGTGACAGTATCGCTTGGCTCAAGTGCTTAATTGGTCTTGATACTGTGAGCCGTCACTCCAACTTAGCCCTTATTCAACAGATACAAGCATACTGTGAAAGCTTGGGACTAGCGCCGGTATTGACTTTTAATGAGGATAATAGCAAAGCCAATTTATTTGTGACGGTTGGTGCAGGTAACGATGCACAGCAGCCAATAATCAACGGTGGTATTGTGTTGTCTGGGCATACCGATGTGGTGCCAGTTGACGGTCAAGATTGGGAATCAGACCCTTTTGAAGCAGTCATTCGAGGTGATAAGCTTTATGGACGCGGCGCTTGTGATATGAAAGGCTTTATTGCTTGTGCTTTAAATTTACTGCCCAAAGCGGTGGCACTGTCGAAGCAAGGCGTTTTGGCGAAGCCGCTGCATCTGGCATTGTCCTTTGATGAAGAGGTCGGCTGCCTAGGCGCCCCGTTAATGCTAGAGGAATTAAAGGAGCGCGGTATTTCTCCTGATTATTGTATTGTCGGTGAGCCATCATCTATGAAAATGGTGATTGCTCATAAAGGTATCTCAGTATTTCGCTGCTCAGTGCACGGTAAATCAGCCCATTCCTCATTGACACCGCAAGGGGTGAATGCCATTAGCTATGCGGCGCGATTGATTGGGTTTATTGACGATCTGGCAGAGCAACTGGCAAAAAATGGCCCAACCGATGGCGCATTTGATGTGCCGTTTTCTACCTTGTCAGTCGGTACTATTGAAGGCGGAACGGCCACCAATATTGTGCCCAATTTATGTCAATTTACCTTTGATTATCGCAATTTACCGATGATGGGCACACACGATATTTTGCCCGCGATCGAACAAAAAATCAGCGAGCTGAACCAGCAAATGCAGCAAGTAGATAGCCAAAGCGGTATTCAGCTTGAGCAATTAGAGAGCGTACCGGCCATGACCGACAGTGACAGCGCCGCTTTGCAGCAATTAATCGTCGGCTTAGTGGGTGCGGCTGCTCGTCATAAGGTGGCCTACGCGACCGAAGGTGGTCAATTTACCAATGCCGGTATTCCGACTGTAATCTGTGGTCCTGGTAGTATCGAGCAGGCACATAAGGCCAACGAATTTGTGGCACTTGATCAGCTCGCTAAATGCGATATGTTTTTGGACAAGCTACTTCTTTCATTGCAGGGCAAATAAATTTTATTATAAACTGACCGGTTGTTTGCCTAAATAGCCTATTTAATAGTTTTTATAGCCCCATTTCAAAGGTCGTGCTGCATGAGCCTGTCCGTATTTTTATTGTTCTTTTTTAGCACTTTTTTAATCTCAGCCACACCCGGTCCTAATATGCTGTTGGCCTTTCAATACGGACTTAATCATGGGGTGCGACAGACACTTTGGGTAATGGCTGGGCTCAGTGTGGGTCTGTTTGCCTTATTAATTTCGGCGCTGCTAGGCATTGATATCATCAGCCGTAAATTGCCTTGGCTACTGACAGTGATGAAGGTGGCGGGGGCATTATATCTAATTTATTTGGGTATTCAGTCTTGGCGACATGCCGATGATAATGTGCAGTTTGCCAAGGGATCAGGGTCAACAAGTGCTAACACAGGTTCAACGAATACTAGCAATAGTCTAAAAACTGCCGGCCAGCGATTTCGCCAAGGCATGTGGGTGTCACTGTCTAACCCGAAAGCCATTTTGTTTTTTGCCGCTTTTTTCCCCAAGTTTATTAATTTTAGCGCGCCGCTGTGGCCACAATATGTGTGGCTGACTTTAGGGTTTTTTGTGAGTGAGACCACTTGGCAAATAGTCTATACCTTAGGCGGCACTAAGCTTTCAGGCTGGTTGGGGCAGGGCGCAAGACTGCTTTGGCTCAATAGAATCTGTGGCCTGATATTTATAGTTATCGCCGCCGCTTTGCTGTGGGAAGTGGTCAGCGTGGATATCTAGCTAAGTACTAACCATCATAAAAAACAGCCCAATGATGTCATTGGGCTGTTTTTTGTTTTTTATGCTACTGAGCGGATACGGCGCAGCAACAGCTAATCTAAGATATCCACCAACTCACCACGTACCATATGCGGGCTTACAAAGTCAGTGATTTTGACCGTCACAAATTTACCCATCAAGTCTGTTTTTTGCTGCTCAGTGGCTTTAAACAGTACTGAGCGTGTGTTGTCTGCTGTACCCAGCAATTGATCGGGATAACGATCGGCAATCTCCTCAACCATTACTCGTAGAGTTTTGCCCACCATTTCTTCGGTTTTCTTAAGCGTTGAATCACGAATGACTTTTTGGAAAATGGCCAAACGCTCCTTTTTGGTCGCCAAGCTTACATCGTCTGGTAACTCTGAAGCCGGTGTGCCCGGACGTTTTGAGTAGATAAAGCTATATGAGTGATCAAAATCTAGCGCTTTGGCTAAATTTAAGGTGTCTAAGAAGTCCTCTTCTGTCTCTCCAGGGAAGCCAATGATAAAGTCACTTGATAAGTGCATATCAGGGCGCACAGCCATCAGCTTATTAATCTGATTGATATAAACATCAATGGTGTGATTGCGTTTCATGGCCGCCAAGATTTTGTTGGAGCCACTTTGTACCGGAAGATGCAGGTGCGATACCAATTGTGGCAATTTAGCATAAGCTTCAATGATGTCATCAGTGAATTCAAGCGGGTGGCTGGTGGTGTAACGAATACGTTCAATACCATCCACGTGGGCCACATAGTGTAGCAGCTCAGCAAAGCGGCAGATGCTGCCATCGTCTTTTTCACCGCGATAGCCATTGACGTTCTGGCCCAATAAGGTGATCTCGCGCACGCCTTGCTCAGCGAGGCTATCAATCTCAGCCAATACGTCATCTAAAGGACGTGACAGCTCCTCACCACGGGTATAAGGCACGACGCAAAATGAGCAGTACTTTGAGCAGCCTTCCATGATAGAAACAAAGGCACGGTAGCCTTCTACTTTTGGCTCAGGCAAGAAGTCAAATTTTTCAATACTTGGGAACGACACATCGACCGTACCAATACGATCTTTGGGTTTGACATTGCGCTGAGTCGTCGATTTATCATATAGCTCAGGCAATCTGTGTAAGGTTTGTGGGCCAAATACCATATCCACGTAAGGGGCTCTTTTTTGGATATTGTCACCTTCTTGAGAGGCCACGCAGCCGCCCACACCGATAACCAAATCTGGTTTTTCTTCTTTTAACTTACGCCAGCGGCCAAGCTCAGAGAATACTTTTTCTTGGGCTTTTTCACGAATGGAGCAGGTGTTCATGAGCAACACATCGGCCTCTTCGATATTATCAGTAACCACCATGTCATGGGAGTCGCCTAGAACGTTACCCATTTTTTCTGAATCATAAACGTTCATTTGACAGCCTTGGGTGGCAATATAAACTTTCTTTTTGGCTTGTCCCGTAGGCTGGCTGGCATGCGCCAAGCTGGCTTGAGTTGAGGTATCGACTGGATTTGAGACAGCGATAGATTTGGGGTCAAATAAAGTAGCACTCATATTAAGCAGTCCAAGGTGATGTGTGGATTAAAAGAAGGTATAGGATAGATACAACGAACCGTTATCGAGATATATCAAGCAAAGAGGGTGTTGCCTTTTTTGAGGCAATAATGGGAGGATATTATATCATAAGCTGTGCTTTGGTGAGTGTTAAAGCAACATCCTATTGTTTGACATCATGAGCATAAGCTTGGTTTTATCCAATGAGTTTTAGCTGATGGCTAGTTGGTTAAGTAAAGTAGCAACATCAGCTTACATAAAGCATTTTGGTCTAGCCTTGATTGTTGCCTATAATCTAGACGAAGGCGTATCTTGCTTTTTTGAGTCACGGCATGGCACTGGGGATTTTTTTGTCGTGTAACATTTACTGATATAACCCAAAGCCTAACACTGCAACATTGCTAAGATAGCTCACACAATTTTAGGATGGCTTGGATGCTATTGGCCTTTTGCTGCTTTATTTGATTTCACTATTTTTACTGTTAATAATGTTTACTTTTAATAATAAGACTGTCTATATGCTAAAAAATATTTCTACTGATACTCTTACCTCGACGACCCAGACCTTGTCCAAAGCGGGCCATGTCTTGGTAAATAAGCTAGGGCCCAAAGCGCCACTTGCTGTCTCATTACTCGGTCTAATGGGCATGACTCAGATTGCCTGTGCGCAGCTGTCTTTTCAAGAAAACACTCAAAACTATGCCAATGACACCAGCATCAATTATTTTAATGAAGCTATGGCAGCAGGTGATCGTAAAGACTCTGGCGCCTTGTATCAGTATGAGCAAATGATGGGCAATGGCTTATTTGCTATGTATCCGGCCTATTGGCGCTTGAACAATGATTTATCGACCTTAAACCCTGCTGTGGTGACTCAGTTTGCCAAGCAGTATGCCGGTAGCGTTATGGCTGAGAAATTGACCGCTGACTATGCTGAGGTCAAAGCGCAGGCGGGGGATTACAACGCAGTGCGTCAAGTGGCCAACTATGTCCATAATCCTGATGAAAGTGAAAAATGTGCGGTGGCCTTGGGTTTCAATAATGGCGGTGATGCCATGCGTGCCATGTCGCTTAAGACTGAGGTGTGGCTCACCACCAAAAAACAAGCCGCCCTGTGTTCGCAATTGGCGACAGAGATGAACAACAACCCTATGATTAGCAACAATGATCGCAAAGAGCGGTTACTGCGCATGCTAAGGGTGGGCAGTACCGGTGATATTATGATCCTATCACAGTCGCTCGGCACGCCCATTGCCTATAGTGAGCTGAGCGAAATTCAGCTTAATCCTACTGGATTTATTAGCCGCTTTGCTAGTCTGCCCAATAGCGTAAAAAATCAATATTTATATCTTTATGCCATTGGTCGCATCGCCGATAAATCTTATCGAGAGGCGGCCATTCAAGTAGATTATGATATCAACCAAGACAACAACCGTGCTCAGAAGTTGCTGAACGAAGAGACACGCCATTATGCCTATCGTATTGTGGGTGTGAAGCGTATGAACTACAACACCGATGATGGCTTTAATGATGAAGCGGTGACTTGGTTTCGTAAAAGTTTGGGCGTAAGCTTTAACTATGAAGAGGCAGAAGACTATGCCATGGCAGCCATCCGCTTTAGTCAATGGGATGACTTAATCCATGCTCTTGGTACGATGGATAATGCCACTCAAAAAGAGAACATCTGGCAGTACTGGTTGGCTCGTGCTTACGAACAAGTGGGTGATAGCAGCAAAAAAAGCTTAGCGCGCCAGATGTATCAGCGCTTGGCCAATAGCAGCGATTACTACGGCTTGCTTGCAAAGGATAAAGTGGGCCAACGCTTTAATGCCGGCTCTACCGCTTTACCCAACGTTTCAAGCAGTGATACCGCACGTATGCTTAATGATCCGCATTTTGCCCGTGCCTTTGCGCTTTATAATTCAAGCGCCAGCCGTACTTATGCCAACCGTGAATGGAACTGGGCGGTAAAAAAAGCGCGTGACAACAAGGATAATAAATTGATTTTAGCTGCTGCAAAATATGCCCACGATATGGGCTGGCTAGATCGTTCTATTTATGCCATTGACAATACGGATGGTTTAGATGCCTTTAGTCTGTCACACCCTATGCCGCACCAGAGTGAAGTGGTGACTTACAGCCGTCAAGTCGGTATTGACCCAGCTTGGGCGTATGGCATCATGCGCCAAGAAAGCCGCTTTGTCAGTAATGCTCGCTCAGGTGTGGGCGCCAGTGGCTTAATGCAAATCATGCCCGATACTGCCAAATACATTGCTCGCAATCTGGGTGAGACTTATAGCGCCACTCGTGCCAATACTGGGGATACCAATATTCGCTATGGCACCTGGTACATGAGTGATATCATGGGCAAATTGTATAATCAGCCAGTGCTGGCTACAGCTGGCTATAATGCTGGCCCCAATAAGGCCAAGCGCTGGCAGCCTGTGTATGGCTCATTGGCGGCCGATCAATATGTAGAGACCATCGCTTATCCTGAGACTCGAAACTATGTCAAACGGGTCATGGAGAATGCCACCATTTATAGCAGTTTGCTTGGCGCTAACATGCCTATCACTCAGCGTATGGGGACGGTTCCTGCTGGCTATTAATGGTGCCAAACAGCGTTCAAGATAAAGGGATGCAACCAGAAGTGATGTGGTGTCAAATATTTATCTTCTGGTTTGGCATAATTAGGTTTGAGCAAAATTTTGAAAGGTGCTACACTTTTACCGCGCTAAATTTTGAGCTTTAATTGGATTGACCCTTTGATAAAAGACCAGTTAAAGCCAAGCTTTGGCGGATAAATGGATGGCATAAGCCAAACTCTTATTAGTTATTACAAATAGTCGTTAATTCCAAATTAGGTGCGTTTGGCGAACTGACAAGCCGTAACGGCTGCATTAAGTTTGCCAATACTGTGGTGTTAAAGTGGTGCTTTTATTGATTTTTTACTGATATTTTAACAATAGACTCAAAATTTAAATAACAGCATTGCTGCTAACGAATAGTTGCCTAAGTATGACGAGTAAGTCATAACCATTATAATAACCTCACTAAATCACTAGGAGAATTAAATGAAACAACCTGTTCGCGTTGCCGTTACTGGTGCTGCTGGTAATATTAGCTATGCTATGCTGTTTCGTATTGCTTCAGGCGAAATGCTAGGTAAAGATCAGCCTGTTATTCTACAGCTTTTAGAAATCACACCAGCACTTGACGCCCTAAAAGGGGTTGTTATGGAGCTTGAAGATTGTGCTTTCCCACTGTTAGCGGGCGTGGTACAAACTGACGATGCTACTGTTGCATTTAAAGACGCAGACTACGCTTTATTGGTAGGTGCACGTCCTCGTGGTCCAGGCATGGAGCGTAAAGACTTACTTGAAGCCAACGCTGCTATCTTCTCAGCTCAAGGTAAAGCTTTAAACGAAGTAGCCAGCCGTGATGTTAAAGTATTGGTTGTGGGTAACCCAGCGAACACCAACGCTTTAATTGCTCAGCGTAACGCACCAGATCTAGATCCACGTAACTTCACTGCTATGACTCGTCTTGACCACAACCGTGGTATGGCGCAGCTTGCTGAAGAGACCAACAGCACCGTAAATGATGTTAAGAAAATGATCATTTGGGGTAACCACTCTTCAACTCAGTACCCAGATCTAACTGAGTGTACAGTGAACGGTAAGCCAGCTTTAGAACAAGTAGACCGTGACTGGTACGAAAACAGCTATATCCCAAGCGTTCAAAAACGTGGCGCAGCCATCATTGAAGCGCGTGGTGCTTCATCAGCTGCTTCTGCTGCTAACGCTGCCATTGCTCACATGCGCACTTGGGCACTAGGTACTGATGAGAACGATTGGGTATCTATGGGTGTTTACTCACAAGGTGAGTACGGCATCGCTAAAGGTCTAATCTACTCATTCCCATGTACTTGCAGCAATGGCGATTGGAAAATTGTTGAAGGTCTAGACACCTCATCTGACTTCTCACAAGAAAAAATGAAAGCCACTGAGCAAGAGCTTAGCGAAGAGCGTGACGCAGTAGAGCACTTACTTCCATAGTCAGCCAGCTAGAGGCTTAATTTAATTTTAAGCCCTGATTTAAGCCTATTTGTTACCAAAAAAACCTGTAATCCAATTACAGGTTTTTTTATGGGCGTTTGAGAGGTTTAAAAATAGATGACAAATAACAGCCTTGGTTTACATAACAGTAAAGCTTCTAAATAGTAATAGCACAGTACCTCAAGCAGACTTTGCTACAATGATAGCGTGAACGATAGCGTGGAAAACAATTAGACCAAGGATTGCGTAGCAAGCCAAAAATAACAAACTAAATGTAAGTTTTAAGGAGACCATATGTTAGGCGAACCAGAATACACCATCAACGATTTATTTGCTCAATTGGGCCTAGATAGCTCTGATGAAGCCATTGATAAATTTATTGCTGAACACCCACTAGATAAGAATACTTCATTGACAGATGCAGATTTTTGGACAGAGTCACAGCGCGCTTTTTTGAAAGAAGAGTGGAAGCTAGATGCCGCTTGGGTAGAAATTATAGATGATCTTAATGTTCGCTTACATCCTACCGCTTAATGCCTCAGATTTGAATTTTGCCTACAGGCAAGCAAAAAAAGGACGCCTTAATATTAGGCGTCCTTTTTTTGTGACGTTTTAACGCATACATCTGGCTTAACTGATATATCTCATCAGGTAATGATGGGCGTGATTAACGTAAGGTGGTCTCAAACGATGCTTGAGTATATCCATTACTCGTGGTACCAAAGGAGGTAGCACCTGCACCATACGTAGCACGTTGAATGCCCACTTCTGAAGATACGGTAGTTGCACCAGCTCTAAATAAAGAGCTGTCATTTTTGTACAAAGTATTATAACGATTGAGCACTCTTTGAACGTAATTACGCGTCTCTCTAAACGGAGGCACACCGCCATATTTATCCACATTGCCTTCACCTGCATTATAGCCTGCTAAGATGTGCTCAATCTTGCCATTAAAGCGCTTACTTAACCAAGCCACATATTTGGCTGCGCCTTCAATATTCTCTGCAGGATTCCAAGCATTTATGACCGAAAAGCGGCGGGCAGTGGCTGGCATAAGCTGCATCAAGCCTTGAGCGCCAACAGGAGAACGGGCGTTGGGGTTAAAAGAGGATTCGGTATGCATCATGGCTTTTAATAGGCCAGGATCAATACCATTTCGATTGGCAGAGGCCAAAATATAATGGTCATAGGCATTGTTGCCTGAGCCAATAGTATTTAGGTTTGAGCTGCTGTTATTACTATTATTACTGTAATAACTAGGTGGATTAAGGGTTAGGGTATTGGATTGCATAAGGGTGTCAGTTTGCGACGCGGGGGCGTAAGTGACTTGTACCTTCTTGGCGAACTTACTGTTATCTGAAGGTTTTACATTGGTCAATAAAACCTGCCCTGAATCATCCTTGTAGACGTACATGTTGCCTGCATGAGCGCTCAATAAGGGAGAGGCGCATAATAACGTTGTGGCAACCAAACTGGCTGAACGAGCTAAAACTGTATTTAACAATTCAGTCATAAGTATTTTCACTTTTTAGAGGCTATATAATTTTTTATGGTAAGGCAGTAGGAAGGGGCAAGTGCTATATCAGACACTGCCTGCACTTAACTTTTAAGCAAGCCACTAAAACTTGCTTAATCCATAAACCTGCTTAATTCATAAGTTGATTACTGTTAATTACTAAGGTAAACATAAAATAAGCCAGCGTAATATAGCACTAATAAAATGTGATATCTAACGGTTAGTGGCTTTGGTATCTTATCAACAGCAGTTTAGAAAGAATAAGTAATATTGTTACTAAATATCTTCTGCTGTATAACTTGGCCTGATATTAGGGCGCGTTAACCCTCACTTTTTGAGCGTTTTTATAGTATAGCGGCTAAAAATATCGGTACCCATACCGCAGTGACTAAGCCATTTACCGCCAGTCCAAAGGCGGCATAGCGCCCAGCAGTATGGCTAATTTGCCACGCCTCTACCGTACCAAAGGCATGAGCTGCCAAACCCAGTGCCAAGCCTTTGGCTCGATCGTCTTGTACGTTTTTAAACAACACACGAGCCACAGCGCCACCAAGCAAACCAGAGACGATGATGATTAAGTTGGCTAAGGCCAAAGGTGCTTTAATAATTTCGGCCACACTTAGCCCAATAGGGGTGGTCACCGAACGCGTTGCGAAGGCTAAAATAGTATCGTGACTCAGTGAGAAGCCATAAGCCATAGACATAGGCAGTAGGGCACCTACCAAGCTTGCGATCACCACTATGATGCTAAGTTTTTTTACTGGTAAGCCAGAAAAATTCATCGTAGCTAAAGGAATGGCGAGTAGTACGGTCACATAGCCCAATAAATGATTAAAAACCGGCTTGGCCACAGCATAATAATGATCGTAATCCCAACTAAATAGATATAAAAATACCAGTACCAGTACCAAGGCTGTGATGACCATGGGCAGCCCTGAGATGCGCTTGGATAAGATACGTGCCATCACATGTGCCACTAAAGTGAGAACAAAAGCGGCAAGTACAGTCAACAATGTGGTGCCTTCAGGCATTTGATTGAGTAAAGTCATAGCTTGAGGCCTTATTTTGATTGAGTAGAAGAGGTGTTGGTATCGCTCTCATTAGAGCCTTCAGGCTGACGGCTTAACCAATAGTTGGCGAGTCGTGCCAAGCCCCACAAGGGCAGTAAGGTGCTCACTACCATGGTCACTATAATACCCAAAAGCTCATCACCAAGCCCAAACATTAACAGACCAGCACCAGCCGATACTGGCAAAAAAGCAAACCCACTATCCACCAACAATGTATTGCTGGCCGGAGTAAGCCACTCAGGTAGCCCCCGAGTAAAACGCCACAGCATTAGCAGCAAAAATAAAGTAATCAGCCCCACAATATTCGCTGCACTGGGATAGCCTAACATTTGACAGACCCATACTGAGCCTTCTCGAATACTAATGACGACCGCTAAGGTGAGTAAGATTGCCACAGGCAAGGGCAGTGTTTTTTTGACAGCAGAGGGCATGGCTCATCCTTTATTTTGGCTATGGCCTAATGTAGAGCAAGCTTACATAAGCAAGATACAGGCGCAACTATAAATTTTTGGCAAGGCGTAATATCCTGATATAGCTAATAAATGCTACTCAATGTTTAATTATAATACACCATTATTGCTGATGCACGACACGCTATCCTCGCGCCTTTAGTCTAAATTGATCACAGACAGCTATGTTAAATCTGAATCTATAAGCTCTGGCAGGGTTTGGTAAGCTTGAGGTTTGTGATCATATTTCGCCAAGATTTTGTATCAATGCTTTAATATTATTTAATATTGTTAGCCAGATTAATTGAATTTTTGACAAAAAAATAGGAGCCTAAAGGCTCCTATGTTGGATGTCATCATCACTCGGTCAAGATAAAATAAAAAGCTTAGCGCAGAATATCATCGTCTTCAGACCAATCGGCTACTGGCTCAAAATCAGGCGCCTCAAAGTCTGCCTCTAAATCCAGTAGGGCGGCTTTGGCTTCTTGATCGGCTTTTAGCTGTTTTTCAAAAGGCTCAAGAGTAGGTATCAGCAGCTGAGCTTGGTCTTTAGGCAGCACTGAGAGAGGATCAATATTGGCTTGACCCAACAATTGCTGCAACTTATCAGAGGGCAGACGTAGGGTAAGTACTTCATGGCCCTGCTCATCATAGCTTTCTTGTTCGACCACATCCAAGCGGTATAGCTCATTTTTTAGATTGCCGGCATTGAAGGGTAGGGTAATCTCAAACGTGTTGAGTTTACCGGTCAATAACTGCTGTACGGCAGTGTGCAGCATACTCATGCCAAGGTCAGCCTTAGCGGAGACATACACACGACTGGGCACGCCAGGACCACTATAGTTAATTTGTGCCGGCTCACCAGTGATATCAATCTTGTTGTAGACATTGAGCACAGGCACATGGTTATCAATTTCGCTCAATACCTCTTTTACTGCTTTGATTTGCTCATGCATGTCGGGGCTTGAAGAGTCAATCACATGTAATAACAAGTCAGCCTCTAGTGTCTCCTCCAAAGTTGCATGGAATGACTCTACCAACTCGTGCGGTAAATGACGCACGAAACCTACCGTATCGACCAAGACCACTCGGCCCACGCCTTGCCAGTCCATACGTCTTAAAGTAGGATCTAAGGTCGCAAAAAGCTGGTCAGCAGCATAAATATCCTCATCGACCAAGCGGTTAAATAAAGAGGACTTGCCGGCGTTGGTATAGCCCACCAATGAGATGGTCAATACATCTGATTTTTGACGCTTGGCTCGGCCTTGTGCTCGGGTCTGTTTGACTTTATCGAGGCGTGCTTTTAACTGAGACACTCGAATTTGTAGCAAGCGTCTATCGGTTTCAAGCTGGGTTTCACCTGGTCCGCGTAGACCAATCCCCCCTTTTTGACGCTCCAAATGGGTCCAGCCGCGTACTAGGCGGGTCGCCAAGTGGTTAAGCTGAGCCAATTCCACCTGCAATTTACCTTCATAAGTACGGGCACGCTGAGCGAAAATATCCAAAATTAGACCAGTACGATCTAAGACGCGGCATTGCAGCAAGGTCTCTAAGTTACGCTCTTGTGAAGGCGTCAAACTGTGGTTAAAAATAACAATATCTGCCTCAAGCGCTTGTACCTGCTCGGCAATCTCTTGTGCTTTACCACTACCAATAAAATACTTGGCATCCGGCTTCTGTCTTGACCCTGTGATGACCGCCAATTGCTGCGCACCTGCAGAGTCTACCAATAATTTAAATTCCTCTAAATCATCAGGGTCTGCGATTTGTCTAACCTCTAAGTGTACTAAGATGGCGCGTTCGCCACCTTCATGTCTACCAAAATAATCCAAAAATATTCACCTGTGTTGTCAATTTAAATGGTCTTGTTACCAAAATGGTTATTGTAACGAAAAGCTCGGTTGTTTGTTTATGCTGAGCTGTTTGTTAAAGCTGATTTGTTTGTGTAAAAAGTCACTTTAAAGAATCTAGCAGCCTAAGTGTCTGGTAGCCTATCTAGTAGCGTAAGTGTCTTGGCTTTTATTTACTGGGCTTACCGATGTCTATGTCATAACTACTGCGATTTTATAATGCGCTATAGACTATTAATGACGCTATTTGCTCCAAATTAAAAGGGGTAGTGCGCAAAATAATACAAATATCAGACCCAGCTTAAGTTATTGCTACAAAACCAGTGAACGATTGATTACTGATTGGGTTATATTTGCTATAATCTGCCTTCATCAAAATCCGCTAAGGTAGTTGCTTTAGCGAATCGATAAACTACCCAAATAGCCCAGCAGATAAGGATAGCTAAGCACACACAAAGTCTGGCGCATCAATACGGGTCTAATCAAGCTTTGAATAAACTATTTTCCTTTATAAATAAAAGCCATAGCATAATTCATAGGGCTAATCTAAGGTCATTAAAGGCACTATCATGAAATACACATCAAAATTGGGACAAGCGTTAAAGCAGACAGTGCAGCGCAATACCAAACGCAGTAAAACTGTGGTGGGCTTGGTAGATACTGTCATCGGTGGTTACCGAGCTGCTACCAAGATTGGCGCTTGGCGTGAGCCGCCACGTGACATATTACCTAAATATATCCAAGCATTTTGTCGCAAGTCAGCGCGTGCGCTGGGGGTAGAAATTGTAGAGGTTGAGCCACTACCCAAGACTCACGCGCTTTGGGTTTCAAACCACGTGTCTTGGATGGACATTCCGGTCATTGGTAGTGTCAGTCCCGCATTCTTCTTGTCTAAAGCAGAAGTTGAAAAGATGCCACTAATGGGACCGCTGGCAAGAGTGGCGGGGACTTTGTTTATTAACCGTGGCTCAGGCGATGCTTCAACGGTAGCAGAGCAGATGACGACCTTCTTAAAAAAAGGCTACTCGGTGGTGTTTTTCCCTGAAGCGACCACCACAGATGGCAAAAAAATAAAAAGAATACATGGCAAACTTTTGCAGTCTGCAATAGATGCCAATAAACCTGTACAGCCGGTGGTGCTGTGTTATGTCAATAGTAAAGGCGAGCTTGATGACACCGTACCTTATTATGGGGGTATCAGCCTTAAGCAGAGTCTGATGGGCGTAATAGATGGCGAAACAGTGACCGCTTATGTGTTGCCATTAGCTGAGTTAAGCACCACAGGCAAAACCCGTTCTCAGCTTACCGACGAGCTACAAAAGCATATGCAACAAGGTTTACAGGAGCTGCACAGCCGAGTGCTGACCCAGCAGCCTAAAGCCGATTAAGCTGAGAGTTGCACAATTATCCTGCCAACCTTGAAGACTAAAGTGAACAGTATAGAGCGTATGGTCAGATAAAGTGTGGTAGGATAATTATCACAAACCCCATCAAATTAAGTAAAAGTGTCACATAAAAAGTAGGCATAAAAGATATAGTATCTAGAAGATTAAAAGGCGTGACAGGTCAATTGATCAAGATTGTATTCATATATTTGTCTTCATATATTAAGTTACGGTAGGCGTTATGCTAACCTCTAACTTGAGCATTTAATGCGGGTATGATTGAGTATCAACATGACATCGTGCGCCATCCGAAAGATTTGAACAAGGACTTTTATGACCGACCACGCCTCACCGACACCAACCTCGCAAGACAAAATCTCTGGCCGAACCTTGCCACATCGCTTAAGAAAGCATAAGGTAAGCCAGCTGTTACCCAAGCCTGTGACCACTCAGTTTAAACGGGCACAGATACTCAAAGGCATGACCACCACTATGGTGAACGGCTATCGTGCCATTACCAAGATTGATGGCTGGAGCGGTGAGCCCAAGCGTGATAAGGTGCTGCGCTACAACCAGATATTTTGTGGCAAAATGGCAGAGGCCTTTAACATTAAAGTGGTGGCAGTTGAACCCATGCCGAACACTCAAGGCTTGTGGGCTGGCAATCATGTGTCTTGGATGGATATCCCCGTGATGGGCAGTGTGGTGCCCGCTTTTTTCTTATCAAAAGCAGAAGTTGAGTCTATGCCTGCTTTTGGCAACTTAGCCCGAGCTTGTGGTTCGCTATTTATCAAACGCGGCTCTGGGGATTCGGGTAAGGTAGCCGGTCAAATCACTGAGTTTTTGGAAAAAGGCCACTCGGTACTGTTTTATCCAGAGGGCACCACTACGGATGGTAGCCGTATCAAATCTTTGTATGGTAAATTGCTGCAAGCGGCGATAGATGCCAATAAGCCGGTACAGCCTTTGGTGGTTTGTTATGTGAACGCACAAGGTGAGCTGGATGATAAGATACCTTTTGTTGGAGATACCTCCTTTACCAAGAGCTTCTTAACGGTGATGGACTGTGAGCAGGTCACCGCCTACATTCTACCTCTTGATCCGATTAGCACCACAGATAAAAGCCGAGATGAGCTTACTGAGGAGCTATACCAGCATATGCAGCAAGGTTTGGAAACCCTAAAAGCTCGAGTACTCAAAGCTTAACGATAAATTGGCTTGACTGAAACTAAGTGACTGAAGCTAAGTGACTGAAGCTAATTCATTAAACCTCAGCTCAGTTAAGATGCTCAGTTAAATCAGTCGGTTCACTCAATAAGTAAGACCAATAAGTAAGACCAAACGCTGCATAATAAAAAAGCTCTCAATCACTGATTGAGGGCTTTTTTTGTGCCGCTATCGGTTTATGTTGCTTAGGGTGACGGGTTGGGCTGCTGAGTATGCACCGCCTCAATGGCCTGCAACACATCATCACTTAGCTCAATATCAATACTGTCAATATTAGACTTCAACTGCTCAATAGAGGTGGCACCAATGATATTACTGGTCACAAAATGACGGCTGTTCACGAAGGCTAAGGCCATTTGGGCCATATCTAGACCGGCATCTGTAGCGATACGCGCATATTGCTCAGTGGCCCACTTGGCTTCGTCATTGATGTAACGTTGGAAGCGGTCATACATGGTTAGACGTGCGCCCTCAGGCTGTTTACCGTCTAGGTATTTACCAGATAATACCCCAAAGCCAAGCGGTGAGTAGGCAAGCAGACCGACATTCTCACGATGGGCCACCTCTGCCAATCCAACCTCATATAAACGATTCAATAAGCTATAAGGGTTTTGGACTGTGATGGGGCCTTTTAAGCCATTTTTCTCAGCTTCCCACAAATAGCGCATAACGCCCCAAGCGGTATCGTTGGAGAGTCCCCAAGCTCTAATGCGGCCTTTTTTAATCTCGTCATTTAAGGCTTCGATGGTCTCTAAAAATGGAGTGAGCTGAGATAAATCTTGCTGCGCCATCTGTTCGGTATAGCCGCGGGTGCTAAAAAAGTTAGTCTGACGCTCAGGCCAATGTAGTTGGTACACATCGATATGATCGGTTTGCAACCGCTTTAAGTTGCCATCGATTGCGTCACTGATGTGTTTGGCATTAAAACGGGTTTGACCGTCGAGTAAGAAATCCATGGGAGAGATTTTACTGGCCAAAATCACCTCATTACGCTTTTTGGTCTTGGCAAACCAAGTGCCGATAAAACGCTCGGTATCCCCTTGTTTTTCTTTGGCAGGCGGTGAGGGATACATCTCTGCTGTATCCCAGAAGTTCACGCCTTCGCTTAATGCAAAGTCCATTTGTTGATGCGCCTGATCTTCGGTATTTTGCTGACCCCAAGTCATGGTGCCCAAGCAAATTTTGGAAACCTTGTCACCAAGTTGTGGGAGGGTGGTGTATTTCATAATCGATACCTTTTTCGTGGTTGTATGTTTTATTAGAGGTTTAGCTATACCTAAATAGGCCACATGATTGATGTCCTTATTTAGATCAGTTGCATCACATTAATTGCACGGCCACTTGACCTGGCGGAGTCACTTTAAATATCTGAACTTTAAACAGTAGCGATTGACCGGCTAAGGGATGGTTGAAATCCACTTCAACGTCTTCTTGGGTCACTTTGCTAATAACGCCTGGTAAGGTGTTTTTTCCCTTGTCCTCAAACTCAATCATCATACCCACTTCAGGATTGGCTTCAGTCAATGCAAATTGAGTGCGGCTAAAGGTCTGTACATTATCTTTGTTCCACTCGCCAAAAGCTTGCTCCGGCTCTAAATGCGCTGTACGGGTATCACCGGCACGCAAGTTATTAAGTACATTCTCAAAGCCTGGCAGTAAGCTTTCATCGCCTATGGTCAAACGTACCGGCTCTGGGCGGCTAAAGGTAGAGTCAATAACCGTTCCATTTTCTAAAGCCACCTCAAAGTGTAGCGCTACTTGGCTACCTTGGGTGATGCGGGTGTCTTGGTTTGGATTAATGAAATCTGCGGCGGTATTATTTGAATTACTCATGGGCAATCACTTATTTATCAGAGATGGGAGAAATTAAAAGAGTTGTGTACAGGGGCTTTATAATAAGGATATAAAGACTAAAGGGCTGATTAAAACGATGTGCTTAGTTTATCACAAACCATGAATCACATCGTAGTAGGCTAGGGTAAATGGCTGTGGTGCCAATCTTAAAATACTGGCTTTTTTGTAACGGTCTAAATAGCAGTATTCGATATGACTTCACGAGGCTGAAGTCATTGATATGAGTTGTTATGGCTGCAAAGTGGTCACCAATAGATCCAGATTTAGTATACAAGGTGAGTGGCACAAAAAACTTATATTACAGCTTAGCCCTTGAAAGTTATTAAAAGTGACCTAAAATAGGCAGCCTAACATTGATTTATTGTCCATTATAAGCGTCAATACGTACTTGAGTGTTTTACAATAAGTCTATATAATATAGTGTCCGAAAAATGGGTAAGCTATCGTAGCAGTTTTTAGGAAACAATAAGACGATAAGCTTCTTTTAGAGAAACTTAATGTTCTATTGGCTCCAAACCGTAGCGAGGGCTTAGTAACCCATTTTTTTGTATTTAATAAACGGGAGAAGGATGCCTTATGGCAACAACTAACCAATTGATTCGTAAGGGTCGTAAAGTATTAAAGGAAAAGTCTGGTGTTCCTGCTTTACAAGCGTGCCCACAACGCCGTGGTGTATGTACTCGCGTATATACTACCACTCCAAAAAAACCAAACTCAGCCATGCGTAAAGTATGCCGTGTACGCTTAACTTCAGGTTATGAAGTATCAAGCTACATCGGTGGTGAAGGCCATAACTTACAAGAGCACAGCGTTGTACTAATCCGTGGTGGTCGTGTTAAAGACTTACCAGGTGTACGTTACCACACTGTTCGCGGCGCACTTGACTGTGCAGGCGTTAAAGACCGTAAGCAAGGTCGCTCTAAATATGGTGCTAAAAAGCCTAAGGCTTAATTAGCAAATTACTAAATAACATGCATGGGCTTGGTGTCTCATCAATAGACATACCACCATGCAGTAAGGCTGGCTGGTAACCACTTAATTATTAACTCATATTTTATATATGGTTATGAATGCCAGACAACCCTGAAGACAAGGAAATTTATTATGCCAAGACGTCGCGTCGTCGCTACCCGTGAGATCCTACCGGATCCTAAATTTGGTAGCCAAACCATCGCTAAATTCATCAACCACGTAATGGTTGATGGCAAAAAATCTACCGCTGAACGTATTGTTTACGGTGCATTAGAGCAAGTTGCTGAGAAACGTAACATCGAAGATCCAGTTGCATTTTTCGAAGAAGTACTTGAAAACGTTCGCCCAATGGTTGAAGTGAAAGCTCGCCGTGTTGGTGGTGCAACCTATCAAGTTCCTATGGAAGTACGCCCCTCCCGTCGTACAGCTTTAGCGATGCGTTGGCTTGCCGATGCTGCTTCTAAGCGTTCTGAAAAATCAATGGCACACCGTCTAGCTGGTGAGCTAGGTGATGCTTCAGAAGGTAAAGGCAGTGCTGTTAAAAAGCGTGACGAAGTTCACCGCATGGCAGATGCTAACAAAGCATTCTCACACTACCGCTTCTAATTTTAGCGACAATGCTGCTTAATCATTGGCTTAAGTTCTCTATAAAGTGGGCTTAAGCCATCGTCAAAAGCAGTGCAATATACATTCAGAATTGGGCCATTAAGAACCTCGGTTAATAATGGCTTCCTGCAAGATAAGTAACAAAGTTACATAAATTATGGTTTGCTTTGGTGCCTAATTTGGTAAATTAGAGCAGACGATATGAGAAGTACCCGTTAAGTTTTTGATAAGTGCTGGTGAGTTGGGACAACTGCCTTAAAACACAGTCAGTTTTCTTCTAACTAATCGATGGCTCATCAATTGGTACACAGCAGACTGATGTTTATATGGCAATCAGTATTTGTATCATAAAAATGTCATCTTAAAAAGCTATTGTAGCCTCCTGCCTATCATCAACTCATAGAACGAAATAAATTATAAAGACATTCCATTAGGAAAAAATTATGGCACGTGCAACCCCCCTAAACCGATATCGTAATATTGGTATTTCAGCACACATTGATGCTGGTAAAACAACCACAACTGAACGTATCTTATTCTATACCGGTGTGAGCCACAAAATTGGTGAAACTCACGAAGGTTCAGCAACCATGGACTGGATGGAACAAGAACAAGAGCGTGGTATCACTATTACCTCAGCTGCGACCACTTGTTTCTGGTCAGGTATGGGTCAACAGTTCCCACAGCACCGCATCAACATCATTGACACCCCAGGCCACGTTGACTTCACAATTGAAGTAGAACGTTCAATGCGTGTACTTGATGGTGCATGTACGGTTTATTGTGCGGTTGGTGGTGTACAGCCTCAGTCTGAGACTGTATGGCGTCAGGCTAACAAATATAAAGTACCTCGTTTAGCGTTCGTTAACAAAATGGACCGCGTTGGTGCTGATTTCTACCGTGTTAAAGAACAAGTTAAAACTCGCCTAGGCGGTAACCCAGTTGCTATGGTTATCCCAATTGGTAAAGAAGATGACTTTGAAGGTGTTATTGACTTAATCACCATGAAAGCTATCTACTGGGATGTTGAATCTCTAGGTATGAAGTTTGAAGAGCGTGAGATTCCTGAAGAGCTTCAAGAAAAAGCTGAAGAGTATCGCAGTGAGCTTGTAGAAGTAGCTGCTGAAGCTAACGAAGACTTGATGAATAAGTACTTAGAAGGCGAAGAGCTAACTGAAGACGAAATTCATGCGGCTATCCGTCAGCGTACTATTAATAACGAAATCATTCCAATGTACTGTGGTACTGCCTTCAAAAACAAAGGCGTACAAAAGATGTTGGATGCCGTGATTCAATATATGCCAGCACCTCAAGACGTACCTGCTATTAAAGGTATCCTTGATGACAAAGCAGAAACTGAAGGCACTCGTGAAGCGTCTGATGATGCGCCATTTGCTGCCCTTGCGTTCAAAATCATGAACGACAAATTCGTTGGTAACTTAACCTTCGTACGTGTTTACTCAGGTGTTATCAAGCAAGGTGAGAGCGTTTATAACCCAGTTAAGATGAAGCGTGAGCGTATCGGTCGTATCGTACAGATGCATGCTGACTCACAGCAAGAGCTTGACGAAATCCGTGCCGGTGACATCGCTGCCCTAGTTGGTATGAAAGATGTTGGTACTGGTGACACGCTATGTGATGAAAAAGAAATCATTACTCTTGAGCGTATGGAATTCCCAGAGCCAGTAATCAGTCTAGCTGTTGAGCCTAAGACTAAAGCTGACCAAGAAAAAATGTCTATCGCTCTTGGCCGTTTGGCTAAAGAAGATCCTTCATTCCGTGTTCACACCGATGAAGAATCAGGTCAGACTATCATCAGTGGTATGGGTGAGCTTCACTTAGAAATCCTTGTTGACCGTATGAAGCGTGAATTCAAGGTTGAAGCTAACATCGGTGCACCACAAGTTGCTTACCGTGAAACTATCCGCGGTACAGTTGAGCAAGAAGGTAAGTTTGTTCGTCAGACAGGTGGTCGTGGTAAGTTCGGTCATGTGTGGTTAAAACTTGAGCCTCTAGATCTAGACTCAGGTGTTGATTACCAATTCGAAGAACAAGTAGTTGGTGGTGTTGTACCTAAAGAGTACCATGGCGCAGTTGATAAAGGTATTCAAGAGCGCATGAAGAACGGTATCCTTGCAGGTTACCCAATCGTTGGTGTTAAAGCGACATTATATGATGGTTCATATCATGATGTTGACTCTGACGAATTATCGTTCAAAATGGCCGGTTCTATTGCCTTCAAAAAAGGCTTCATGAACGCCAATCCAGTACTTCTTGAGCCTGTGATGAAAGTTGAAGTTGAGACTCCAGAAGAATACATGGGTGATATCATGGGTGACTTAAACCGTCGTCGTGGTATGGTTCAAGGTATGGACGATCTACCTGGTGGCACTAAACAAATCCGTGCTGAAGTACCATTAGCTGAAATGTTTGGCTATGCAACTAACGTACGTTCTATGTCTCAGGGCCGTGCAACATACTCAATGGAATTCCAAAAGTATGCTGAAACACCTAAGTCTGTAGCCGAAGAGATTATGAAGAAATTCTCTGGCAAGAATGATGACGAAGAGTAGTCTTTGTTAGTTAAGTAGAGGGTAGGGAGAAGGGTGACTCAGTCAGCCTTCTCTATAAGAAGTTTAGATGAAGACAGGCTTTACCATTCCTTAGGGGAATGGGTTGTAATTAGTTGATGAATTTATAACCAATTACGTATCAAGGGCTTGTCATTGACTAAGGTTTTCTTATATCATTTACCACTGACTTGATCACCATTTTCAAGAATATTATTATCTGACAGTAGATAAATAACCTTAAGTTATTGGTCCCATCTGTCTTAATTGAATTTAGAATTAATAAGAGGATACACTCATGGCAAAGGCCAAGTTCGAACGTAACAAGCCGCACGTAAACGTCGGTACCATCGGTCACGTTGACCACGGTAAAACCACTCTAACAGCTGCTATCGCAACTGTAGCTGCAAAAACTTTTG
>NZ_CAJHBH010000011.1:0-65915 GCF_904846585.1 Psychrobacter sp. H7-1 | reverse complement strand
ACCCAAGGCAACTGCTTTGACAACGCACCCATAGAAAGCTTCTGGGGCATATTGAAGAACGAGCTAGTATATCACCAAGACTATAAAACAAGGTTTGCAGCTATCAGAGATATCATTGGATATATTGAGTTATATTATAATCAGACTAGGATTCAAAAGGGTTTAGGCTATAAATCGCCAAGACAGGTGTGGTTTGATTATTATCGTCAGGCTGCGTAATCAAAATCTCCCAAGTTTATATATACGGGATTGACGGCAGGGGTCACTGGCGTCAATGATGTTGAACTGGCAACCCTTGAGTGGGTGGACTGGTTTAATAAAACACGATTGCACAGTACAATTGGATATGTGTCACCTTTTGAGTTTGAAAGACGCTATTATGATAATTTAGTCCTGTCAGGCATCGCTGCCTGACTCAAGTAAATCACTCTCCGATATACTCGGGGCGGTTCAGCACTGTAGGTTCTTACTTTCTTGGTCATGGTAACCTACTTATTGAATTCTTAGTTTACCAAGTTTACTTGTACGGTTTCTTCAGCATAGCTCAGTTCTATCTTAGAGGATAATTACATTTTTATTATCCAGATTTACTAAATTAATATCAACTCACAGGATATTTATGCTTCACTAAATATACACCTCCTTACCCGAAAGACTTATACCTAATCCCTGATATTTCATGCAAAATATAGACTTACCCTTTCTTGATCGATAAATATAGGTTGTCTATGACTTCTTCTTTAAAACTTATCGCTACCCTGCCCGCTGTATTTCTGCTGGCCAGTTGCTCTGGCACCAATAACCCTGAAAAAACCGACGACGCCCCGCAGGCTGATAGCAATACCCATAAAGCCCAATCTAGCGAGGTCATGCGCATTGCCGCCGCAGCCAACTTAGCGGGGGTTTTACCGGCAGTGATTGATGCCTATCAAAGCGAAGAAGCTCATAGCCCAGATACTGCAAGTACCCCCAAACCAAAGATTGAAGTGACCTATGCCTCATCGGGCAAGCTGTTTGCACAGATTAACTCCGGCGCCCCTTATGACTTGTTTTTATCCGCTGATCAAGACTTCCCGGCCAAATATGCTCAGCAGCAAGCCGCTGCTAACGTCACTGTACAGCCACCTTTTACCTATGCACGCGGCCAATTGGCGCTGTATAGCAGCAACCAAGATATCAGCACCGTTAAAACCTTAGACACAGCCAGCCTGCAGCAGTTATTCATCACCCAGCCCAATCAAAACAAAATGCCCATTAAAATTACCCTAGCCAATCCAGAGCTGGCACCTTATGGGGCATCGGCCAAAGCCTTTTTACAGCAGCAAGGCATTTATGACAGCCTAAATAGCAATAAAACCATTATCCAAGCAGAGAACATTGGTCAGGCCTTCCAATATGCGCACACCGCCAGTACCGATTATGGGTTTGTGGCGTTATCACAATTGATCAGTGCCAAGGTGGCCCCCTCAAACTATCTAATTCTGCAGCCGGACAGCTATCCGGCCATCTTGCAAGATGGTATCGTGGTAAGTGACAGTGCCGCCGCCATCGACTTTAGCCATTATTTGCAGTCCAAGCCGGCGCAAAAACTGTTTGCAGATGCCGGATACTTGCCGGTAAACGCAGACCACGCCGCCTCTGGCTCAGCAAAGTAGCAAGCATGGTAGCCAGCATAGTAGCCAATATGGTAGCCAGCATAGCAGCAAGCCACATAGATGAGCTAAATTAGCTAAATGACAAGGCCATAACCGTTTAGCGCCCGCTTAGCACTAGGTAAAGCGGGCAAATATTGCTATGCTGTATGAGTCTCTTTCATTTACTGCTTTAAGCCTGTGGTCTTGCTGATTTTATGTCACCTCTGTCGCCTCAACTCTCTGACATGCTGCTTCCGCTATGGTTAAGCCTCAAGCTTGCTGCCATCACCACCTTGTGCCTATTGCTGTTTGCAACTCCGCTGGCCTATTGGCTGGCCAAGCCCTCCTCTAGCAATCTGATCGCGCGTGTCAAAATTATGCTGATGGGCATTATCGCCATGCCCTTGGTGTTACCGCCCACGGTGCTTGGCTTTTATTTGCTGCTGCTGCTCAGCCCCAACTTTGCACTGGGTAAATGGCTTATGGCTCATGACATCGGCGCTCTGGCATTTACCTTTAAAGGCTTAGTGGTGGGCTCTATCATATATTCATTGCCCTTTTATATGCAGCCGGTGTATGCCCAGTTTTTACGCATTCCCAAAAGCGTGAGTGACATGGCACTGCTGCTTGAACCCAGCCGATTGCGCCGATTTACCGCCGTATCCTTACCGCAAGCTAAGACTGGCATTATCTTAGGTAGCCTGATTAGCTTTGCGCATACCATTGGTGAGTTTGGGGTGGTACTGATGATTGGTGGCAGTATCGCCGGAGAGACCAAGGTCATCTCCATTGCCATCTATGAGCAGGTCGAAGCGCTTAACTATGACATGGCACACACCATGTCACTGTTGTTGGTGTTACTGGGTATTATACTGGTGGGTCTGATTGCCAGTATCAATCGTCAGGTCAATGAAGGCTCGTTGACAACAACAAGTCACTCGCCGCCTAAGCCCAAAAGATAACGCCTTGTCGTTAACTCAAAAAAGCAGCTTACGCATCAATCCTTAGCGCATAAAAAATCCAGCATAAGCTGGATTTTTATTAGTTATTGGATCTAAGACTAAGTTTCTTAAATTAACTCTGTTTTATTAGCCATTATTTCTTAACCATTGTCACTTAACCATTGTTACTTAGCCATTTAGAAGGCTCATCTTGGTAATACTCTTGCTTCCATACCGGAATATCGGCCTTAATGGTGTCTAATATCCATTTGCAAGCATCAAAGGCAGGATAACGGTGCTTAGAGGATACCCCGACCCACACCGCCATATCACCAATTTCTAACGCCCCTATGCGATGAATCGCTACCGCATTTTCGATATCAAATAAGCGCTTGGCTTCCTCAATAATCAGTTTGCCTTGGTTAATCGCTAATTTTTCATAACCGTAATAGGTCAGGCGGGTCACTTGGCTGTCGTTATTGTGATTGCGTACCCAGCCCTCAAAGGTGGCCAAAGCGCCGCACTGATCATCTTGCAACATATCTTTTAGACGCTCAGCATCAATGGCCTCATCAAGCAGCGCAAAGCCTTGAGACTGTGCCAGCTGATATACCTCATCTACGCTGTGCGATATGCTACTTGCCTGCTGATGCGGCTGATTGGCCGTGTCCAAAGCAGATTGACTGTCCATGTGTTACTCCAACAATTATTTATCTAAACGGCTAACCACCGGCCACAGGTGGAATAAAGGCAATGGTATCGCCATCATTAATCACATCATCCCAACTGGCAAACTCATCGTTAATGGCCACACGCACCTTGGCAGGCTCAAGCGTAAAGCCGTGTTCTTGTGTTAACTTAGCATAAAGCTCAGGCAAACTTAACTTACCCTCTACGCTTAATTGCTGCTGACCTTGTTGCGCTTTTTCTGCCAAGCTTGCAAAAAACAAAACCGTAATATTCATAGTGTACTCAGCCTATTTAGTCGCTTTTTAGTGATACAAAAAATTATTGATATAAAAAAACAGTTTAACGCTATTTGAGTAGTCGTTATTTTATTGGTATCTGGCCACACCTGTTGGATGCTCCTAACATACCGACCAGTGACAGCTACCTCATTTATTTAGCGTCAAAGCAAATTCAATCCAACCCAACCCATTTTAAGCTCAGCTAAGCGCTTTGATAGTCAGACTTACCACCGGTCTTAGTCACCAAGCGCATGTCATCGATAATAATATCGTGCGATAACGCCTTGGTCATATCATAAATAGTCAAGCAGGCCACACTCACCGCCGTTAACGCTTCCATCTCCACCCCAGTCTTATGGGTGACGCGCACTGTGGAGGTAACTTTGATGGCGCATGCCTCATCCTCATAGCTAAAGCTTAAGCCCACCTTATCAAGTGGCAGCGGATGACACAGTGGGATTAAATCATGAGTGCGTTTGGCGGCCATAATGCCGGCGATATGAGCCGTCTGAGTGATGCTGCCCTTCTTGGTCATGCCATCGGCCGCTTTTATCTGACTATAGATGTCTTGTGGAAATACCACAAAACCCTGTGCCACCGCTTCACGCGTGGTCACTGTCTTATGGCCCACATCCACCATATGAATATCACCATCGGCATCTAAGTGCGATAGCTTGTGGGCATGCGTTTGCACAGAATTGCTTGCTAAATCTGGCGTGCTTTGTTCAGAAGTTAATTCTGAGTTGGATTCAGAGTTTAATAGTGACATAAGAGCTTTGACCTAAAATGTTCAGCTTAACTGGGTTAAATTTTATTGAGAAAGTGGCTATAGCTTGCAACAGCTTTGAATAACCTTAGCTTTGAATAACCTTGGCTGGTTTCAATATTCAACATTTAATATTCGGCATTTAACATTTAACATTTAATAGTCGATAACCGTACGAGCTTTATTTACAACTGCTCACAAGCCAGTTGAAACTGCTGCGGGGTGTTTAAGTTAGAGCGCGTGTACCAAGCTTGCGGCATGGGCAACGACTGGCTGATGGGGTGAATAAAGCGCATCACTCGGCGCTCGCCGCTGTCTAAATAAGACTTTAGTGATGCGACCAGACTTAACTGATACAAGCCCAATAACGGATAGTCTCGCTCGTTATCGGCCAGACAATACATTTGCGGCTGTGCATTATCCTCATTAACGGCATCAACACTGCTTGATACGCTTTGAGCCTTTTTTTCAGTCAGATACTGCCAAATATCAACGCCATTCACTAAGCTATCGCAGCTGACCACCAGCATCCATTGTGAGCCAGCGTCAGAGTGGCTACCTATATCAGTAAAGCGACTATCCGTCTGGTTATCTTGCAACAACTGCTGCATGCCGGCCAAGATAGCGCCCAGTGGCCCTGCTGAATGTTTCTCATTGGCCTTGGCCTTAGCTTTAGCCTCTAACGAGCGGCTGCTCGGCTGATAATCGGTAATATGACGAATACCGCCCGCTGTATTACCGCCCTCGTTATTAGCAACACTGTGCTCATCAAAAATATTGTGCTCGGCCTGTATGTGCGTAGCAAACCCCTGCCCGTTATCAGCAATTAAAACTGGCACCCCAAGCTGCGACGCACTGCGCACATGATACTGTAGCAAGGTGTCACCACAAGGCAGCTTTAATAGCGCCTTAGGTGAGCCCATACGCGTCGATAAGCCGCCGGCGAGGATAACCACCCCCGCTAAAGGCTTTGCGTCCAGTCTGCGCAGCAAGGCGTCTGCCATATAATTAATCGTGGCCTGGGTTAACGCGCATTAAATGCGGCACAAAGTTACAAGGGCCAGTGCGGCTGTCTAACTGATCTTTGATAATCTTGGTCCACCCCGTACGGCAAGCGCCTGATGAGCCTGGCAGACAGAAAATCACTGTGTTATTGGCCATACCGGCAATAGCGCGCGATTGCACCGTTGACATGCCAATCTCATCTTTAGAGATCAAACGGAACATCTCACCAAAGCCATCGATTTTTTTGTCAAATAACACGCTGACCGCTTCAGGCATGCTGTCACGGATATAAAACCCCGTGCCGCCCGTGGTCATCACCGCATGCACCTCAGGATCAGCAATCCAGCCACTGATCACGGCTCGGATTTTGTAAATATCATCGGTGATTAACTGACGATCAGCCAGATTGTGCCCCGCTTCTTGCAGCGAGTCCACCAGATACTGACCTGACGTATCTTGCTCTAACGTACGGCTATCAGAGACGGTCAATACCGCCACATTTAACGGAGTAAATACTTTTTCTTTTGACATAAAAGCGCCTTAAATAACAGGGAAAACAATTAAGATTTAAACAGATGGCTTTGAAACGTACCTTTTGGCTTAGCCGCCAACCCTGTTAACCACCAATCATCGATAAGTTGTGCATAATGCCGCTGTTGGATTCTGCCAAATGATGGTGCTCAGGTTTTATCGGCATAAATTCATGGAGTTTTTGTACCAGACCCGCCACATCTTGCTGCTGTAAATATTGACGGATATCGTAGTTGCCTTGATCAAATAAGCACAAATGCACCTTACCCAGGCTGCTGACCCGCAGTCGATTACAGCTGTCACAAAAGTGCGCCGCATAGGGGGCAATCATGCCAATACGGCCCACATAATCGGGGTGAGTGTACTCTATGGCTGGGCCATCATTTTGGCCTCTATCCTGCGCTTGCCAGCCATGACTTAGCAAATAATCGGTGATCAGCGCTGACTGTGCATGCTGCGCAAAAAACAGATCACTGTTGTCAGTGGTCTGCATAAACTCGATAAAGCGGTAGGTGACCGGACGCGTTTTGACATAGTCTAAGGCCGCAAGCAGACTGTCGTAAGCGGTCTCTTCCATCAAGATGCCATTGAGCTTTAGCTTAATATCAGTCGTCTCTAGCAGCGTATTCATGTCCTGTAGCAGCTGCGGCAACATATCAAAACCAGTCATTTGCTTAAACGTGGCCGGATCAAAGCTATCGACACTGATGTTTAATTGATCAAGGCCGGCTTGTTGCCAATTGGCGATGTGCTTGCCCAGTTTATAGCCATTGCTGGTCATCGCCACAGTTTGGATGCCGGGCGTGGCTTTGACTTGCTCAATAATTTGAGTGACATCTTTTCGGATAGACGGCTCGCCACCGGTTAAACGCACCTTTTTTGTGCCCACTTGAGCAAAGGCCTTAATCAATACCTCAATCTCTTGCAAAGTCAGCTCATTATCCGGACGCTTGCCTTGATAGCCATTGGGCAGACAATAGCCACAGCGAAAATTACAAAAATCAGTAATCGACAGGCGCAAATAGGTCAAGCGACGTGAGAAGCCATCGGTCAATAGAGCATCATTGTCATTGGTTTGGGGCACGTGACTGCTCACAGAGGCAGCCGCTGAGCCTTTGGTAGATCTTAGTGTGGTCAAGGTACTGCGCGCAAGCTGGGTAAAGGGCGACATAAAGTCAGCTGGCTTTATCGCTTTTGGCCAAGCAAAAGAGGCGCTTGCAGCAGAGGGTATGGCAGAGTGGGTAAGCGCATTGATAGAGTTAACAGTAGGATGCAAGAGCGCATGAGCAGATGACAGCGGAACATGACCATCAAACATAACTGAATTGGGGGAAGGTGTGTATAGCCTAGCTTTCCCTAGGTTGGAATTAAGAAGGGTCATATGGGGTACCGTAGTCATTAGTAGTGAATGTGCTCTAAGCGTTGCCTCAGGTTGTGAATGAAAACTTAAAAAAGTTGCGATAACGTCATTATAACAGGTTACGGCCTAATAGATACTTACCCTAAAGGAAGCCCTGCTAAAGGCCAGATACCTCTTTAGGAGTATTGATGTTAGAAGTATTGATGGTGGTTAAAGCTATTGATGACGGTTAAAGGTGTTTCTGATAGTGACCGCTATTTAATAAACAAATATTAGATAAGCGCTATAACCAAGCACAGCGCCTAGCTAGGGCATATATAGCACCTAGATAGCGCTTATATAGCGCACAGCCAGTTCCCTCAAGCCCATTAGCTCCAAGGAAACAGCTGCACCGTCACCTGTTCACCGGCGCTCATACTGCCAGACTGCTGGGGCAACACAATCAGACAATTAGCATGGCTTAACTGCTTGATGCGGTGTGAATCTTGTTTGCCAGCAGGGGTCACCACATACTCCCCTGCCTCATTTTGACTGACAATACCGCGCTGAAAATCGGCGCGGCCTGGCGACTTTTTGACATCGCTAGACAAGGTCGCAGTAACGGTCAATGGCAGCGGCATATCTGCCACATCGATACCCGATAAGCGCCATAAGGCAGGAATGATAAATTGCAAACTGCCCACCACAGACGATAACGGATTACCGGGCAGTCCAAAGTATAACACTGGCACCGAAAGGTCTTTGTTTAATTCACCAAACACAAAAGGCTTGCCCGGCTTCATCGCCACTTTGTAGTGGTTAATCTGCCCTAAGTCTTCAATCACAGTGGTTAAAAAGTCATAATCACCCACCGATACCCCAGCGGTTGAGATCACCACATCACACTCTTGCATCGCCGTTAATACCGCCTGCTTGGTGCGCTCTAAGTCATCGGGGATGATGCCATAATCATGAATCTGTATGGGCAAATGCGCAAGCATACTCTTGAGGGTTGGCGTATTAGAGTTGTAAATCTGGGCCAAGCTTTGTAGCGGCTCACCGACCGCGACCAGCTCATCTCCTGTGGCTAAGATACCCACCGTCAGCGGCTGATACACCTCGACTTGGGCCACGCCCAAATTGGCAAGTAAGCTAATATCAGCAGGGTTCAAGCGTTTGCCAGCGTGCAGCACCACCTCACCGGATTCAATCTCCTCGCCTTGGCGGCGGATATTATTGCCGGCCACCGCCGTTTTGGTGAGCTGAATCTGATAGCTTTGGGATTTATCAATGCCGTCTTTGATAGCCGCAAAATTGGTGTTCTCTTGCATCACCACGGTATCACAGTCGCTGGGCACGACGGCTCCGGTAAAAATACGCACGCCTTGGCCTGGCTGTAATTGTATCTCACTAGTTACACTACTGCCGCTAAAAGGTGCGCCAGCTTGTGACTCGCCCACAATCTCAATGTAACTGCCCGCGTCAAGAGTACTGCCACCGGCAAGCGCATAGCCGTCCATGGCCGATAAATTCTGACGCGGCACATCAAAGGGCGAGATGATATCGGTCGCTAAAATATGATGCTGACTGGCCAATAGATCACGGCGCTCAGTGGTGCGCTGCGTCAAGCTTGAATCGGTTTGATTGTAACTATTAATACGCTTAGTAATGGCAGCTTGTAGCTCAGCAACAGTGATCATAAATACGCTCTCTTTGATTAATCGGGTTATTCACAGGCTTAATAAGTCCTAACATCATACCCCATTCTACTCGGCCTCGGCCATGTCTTCCAAGGCTTGTCTGTCTTCTTGTACAAAATGCAGCAGCAAGTCAATGATGGCGGGATACACTTGGGTTTTTACCCGAATGTGTTGGCAACGCGCCGCAAACTTAGGCAGCCAGCTGAGCAAAGCATCCTCTAAAAAATGCTGTTGCTGTACAGCCATCTCGATGAGGTTCGCCTGCTCATCGACGCTGCTTTTAATCCACAGGTTCATCACTTGCAAATAAATACTTAAATGATCTTTGGGCTCACGAAACTCAGGGTGTAGGTCGAGCTTATGACTGGCCAAAAACTCACTCATTTGCTGCGCCGGCTTGCCATAAAGCATCTGATCGGACTCAAGATAATAAGAGGCGTACGGCGGCGCACTTTGATGACCACTTAATAAAAACAGGTGGGCAAAGTCCGCAGCGAGCTCTAATGCTCTATCTGGCGCTGGGATAACGTGTAGATTATCCAGTGCTGTTTGTAGCGCCGCACTTTGCGGCTCAAGATTAAGATCACTAAAAGCGGCATGCAGGCTTGGGTATTGGGCTTGCAGCTGCGTTAAATTGGTCTTAGTTAACTCACGGGCGAACAGCTCGGCAAACCAGCGATAAAGCGTGGCACGGGCAGTATTGGCTGCCTGCCATTGTTGACTATTATTCATTTTAATTCCATTACACTAAAGAGTTATGGGTGGTCGCAACAAGCGGCATAACCACAAAGTAAGGGCCCTGCTTAGCGCTTAAGCAAAGCCCTTGTCAGCACTGACCGCTTATATCAGCAACTAGCCTTTGTCTTCTGCCGCTGGCGTGCCGTCTGGATTGACATAAGTGGGACCACCAAAGGAGGTCACCGCTGGCGCTTTGCCGATGAATTTTTCAATCTCAACCAAGCAGGTATTGGCACTTGGGCCCTGCGCCAACATCGAAGTCCCGATATCTAAGGTCAAGGTATTGGGATCTCCATAGGTATCCAGGGCGCCAATTTCAGGGCCGGTCGGGCCATACCAAGCGCCTTCTTGAATACGAATGACGCCAGGTGGGAAGTTATCAGAGATGACGGCGCCTGCAAGCAGCTGCCCTCGGTCATTAAACACACGGACTAAGTCACCATCGCTAATCCCTCTTGCTCTGGCATCTTCAGGGCCGATATAGCAAGGTTCACGGTCTTGAACGGTATACGTAGCACGGCGCTCCTCAGACTCACAGGTCTGTGAGTGCAAGCGGGTGTCTGGGTGCACCGATTGTAGCCATAACGGATACTTATCTGAGCCTGGGCCACCGTGTGAGCGCTCGGCTTTTTCCATCCAAATAGGATGACCTTTACAGTCTGCATAACCGTAGCTGGCAATCTTGCGGCTGCTGATCTCGATAAAGCCTGATGGTGTGCCCAGTGCGTTGACTTCAGGGTCTTCACGGAAGTCTGCGTGACGTACCCAGTTTTCCCCTTCTGGGAACAACACATAGCCTTTTTCCCAGAACTCTTTGAACTCCGGCATAAAGAAGTCTTTTTTTAGGTTCTCAGCACGGCAGTCCTCATAAATCTGCTCAATCCACTGCATCTCATTCATCGCCCGGCTATACTCAAGCTCGCGGCCCATACGCTTGGTGAACTCATACCAGATTTCAAAGTCAGACTTAGAGTGGTACAAGGGGTCTACCAGCTTGTGCATCGCAATCACGCCTCGGTTACTGTACGAGCCATAAGCGTCAATGTCGTTACGCTCATAAGGGGTACAGGCCGGCAATACGATATCAGCGAAGCGGCAGGTGGCGGTCCAGTTATAATCAACGGATACCACAGTCTCCATATTGCGATAGCCTTTTTTCATGCGGTTGCGATCTTGGTGACGGTGCCACTGGTTACTGCCCGTAAAGATTCCCATTTTCAGCGGTGGTAGGGTCACTTCATGGCCATTGAAGTTAATCTTCTTGCCAGGCTCAAGCAGACAATCCACCATACGCGCGACCGGAATGACAGAGCTGTAGCCATTATAATTGTTATTGTCATACTTAGGCTTACGGCCAGTGTCTAAGTTTAGTGGGAACGCGCCTGGCATAGAGGCGCCAGAGGTCGGCACACCCACAGAGCTGTAGTGGTGTGAATAACTGATACCACCGCCTGGCAGACCTATTTGACCCAGCATCGCTGCGATAATCGCCCCCATCCAATACGGCTGCTCACCGTGCTGCTGACGCTGAATGGCCCAGCCAAAGCAAAGCTGAGTACGGTTTTTGGCCATTTTACGTGCCAATTCGCGAATTCTATCGGCTTTTACGCCGCAGATTTTCTCAGCCCACTCAGGGGTCTTATCCACCTTGTCTTCGGTCTTACCCATCAAGTAAGGGGTGAATTCTTCTAGCCCCAACGCATACATGTCGATGAACTTTTTGTCATACAGCTTCTCGGTGTATAACGTGTGCGCCAGACCCAGCATAAATGCCACGTCTGTCATAGGGTTGACGAATTGATGCTCACACTCTAGGTAGTTTTGCGTCTTGCTCTTTACCGGATCGATACAGATGACTTCGATCTCTTTGTTGCGAACCTTGTCACGCAAGATCTCGTAGTATTCATAAGCTTCGTGGGTCTCAGTGTTCCAGCCGACCTGTAAGTTTTTGATCGGGTCGTTGGCCCAGAAGATAATCACTTTGGCATTTTCTAAAATCAGTGGCCAAGACGTGCCTTGCGAATACACCTCAGTGGAACCTAAGATATATGGCAAAATCATCTGACCGGCGCCAGTTGAGTAATCCCCTGCTGTCCCTACACTGTGGCCGTGCATGGCGATGGCACGCAGCATATGGTTACCACAGCTGTGCACGTTACCTACCGAGCGCCAGCCCACGTTCGCGGTGTGTAGTGCCCAAGGCCCGTAGTCTTTTTGAATGCGCTCAAGCTCTTGATACAAGATGTCTAACGCTTCATCCCAGCTGACACGCACAAAGCGGTTGTCGCCGCGCTGTGAGGTGTCGCTGTTTTGACGGTTTTTGTACCAGTCGACGCGAATCATCGGATAGCGTACCCGTGAAGGGCTGTAGATAATGCCCGGTACGCCATCTAAAATCTTAGTGGGATATTGATCAAACTCAAATGGTTTGATTTCCACCAGCTTGTCCGCCTCGACTCGAGCACGAAAAGCACCCCAGTGTGCGCCGGACATTTTCCAGCCACTAAAGTCCTGCGGTTTGTCACCTGTGGCTGAGGTCAATACGCTGTCATCGGCCAACAGCGGCGTAGGGAGTAGCGCCGTACCCGACAAAGCCGCCAGCGATTTTAAAAAGCCCCTGCGATTGATATTTTTCATAATATAACCCTTATTATTCTGCCTATTCTTGTGTGTCTTATTATGCGCATGGTGCCTTATGGACGAGCCATCTGAGGCGTATTCTCAGGTGAGCCTGGGGCATTTTTGGCACCCGCAAAGTCAGATGAGTTCAGCTGTAGGTATTTGAGTACTAAGCCGCCAGTATCTGCGTCAAGGTTGGTAAATCCAACCATACCACTCCATAGCCCTGGCCACTGGTTGGCATCATGTGAGGCTGGGTTTGGTTGACGGTGACACACACTACAGTTCTCTGCATAAGTCTGTCCGGCGATGTCCCAAGCGGGCTCTAGACTCTTCATTAATAGGCCATCTTCTACCCAGAAGGTACCGCTGACTTTTTGCCATTCAAGACCGGTTAAAGGATCCTCTTTGGACTCTTTTACCTTCACAATACTCTCATCACGAGACAGCTCTTTTTCAATGACGGCATCGACAATGTTTAGGCCAAAGTGGGTGTACCAAACTCGGCCGAAGCCCTTGTTCTTACGCCACATATCCAGCTCAATTTGAGTCATGCCTTTTTCGTGGGCAATAACTTTTGCAGGAGCCGCCACTTCAATGGTGCCCGCTTGCTTGGTTTTTTCAGCATCTAAATATAAAGGTTGCGGCACGATGTTATAGTAAGTCTCGCCCACATTAATCTTGGTGCTGCCCGCCTCAGATACCAAAGAGTCGAACGCGGGGTTGTGCATGCCTTCCATAACTGGTAATTCGTGCGCAATCCCTTTGTGACAGTCAACACAGCTGGCATCACGCTCAGCGGCGCTACGCATAATCATCTGTGAGGTCACGCGCATTTTGCTAAAGTCCATGCTGTCATAGTCGTGACAAGCGCGGCACTCTTTTGAGTTGTTCGCCTTAAACCGAGCCCATTCACGCTGCGCCAATACCCCGCGGTGTGCCAAGAACTTATCGCGTGTACCGATATCGCCCATAACGTGTGACAACACTTCACGCGAGGCCTGCATCTTACGGGCAATCTTATCAGTAAACTGGTGTGGCACGTGACAATCTTGACACTCAGCACGCACCCCAGTGCGGTTTTGCCAATGCACCGTTTTTTGTAGCTCAGGCAGCATGTTGTCTTTCATGGTATGACAAGACAAACAGAACTCTTCGCTATTTGTCGCTTCTAGCGCTGAGTTAAAGCCTGCCCAAAACCATACCCCGCCTACGAAGCCGATGATAATTAATACACCAAGCCCAATTTTTGCAGCCGGTTTAAATAGAAGCTGACGCAGCCAACCAAATAGGCGTTTAATTGCGTTCATGATGATTCCTTGCCATTGTTTGCATCAATTACTATCCGTAAATAGCTCGCTCGCTGATTAGGTGCTTGATGCCTTTTAATAATCAGTAATGCGCATTGGCCAAAGCCGATACGCGCTCATTGATAGCCCATTTATCTTAATAAACTGGCTGCATTTACGTGGGTGGTCCCCAAAAAAACATCTGGCCAAACCACACAATAAAGCCATACGCACAGACAAATAATATGGCCAAAAATGGCAAGGCGATAAAAGACATAAGTAGCGCGGTAAGCCACTCACGCTTGATGGGTTGCTCTTTTGATTGCATACAACTCCCCTTTTTGTTTCTTTATTTTCGATAATGTTTCTTGTCGATAATGACTGCTGATTGGCTAATGGCTGTCTGATAGCGGCTAACCGATAAGGTCAAAGATGACGACCCGTCAGTGTTAATAATTCATAAGCGCGAGAAGGCTTACTGTGACGGCAGATAGCAATTGCCGTTGGAGATAACATTGCTTAGCCAATAAATGAGGCGCGGTATTGGAGCAGAAGGCTTTAAGACGCGCTAAGCGCAGTCCTTGCGAATGCGCTGTAACCACATAAAGTTTAAAAACTATAAATGTTACTTTATGTAATCTTTAATTTTAAACTAAACTTATGATTAATATAAGTTTAGATAGATTAAAGCGACGCTGACAGCCTGTGATAAAACTCGATGACGCTGTGACAGTTATCCAATCTATTTGGCTTGTCTGATAATCACTTATTTTTTGTGCCCTGACCGCATATAGTTATAAAATATATATACAATTTGATAATATCCTTATTATAATTAAGGTAATAGTAAATAGCCACCAAATTTTGCCATTTTTGTGAAAAGTTGCTTAATTTTTCTCTGCACACGACAAAAAAATCATCCCCACCCGATTTTCATAGGTTTAGGGGTTAAAAAGCTAACTAACTGTCGAAATACAGTCTTATCATTGTTAAAGAACACCAAGTGAAGGCCCTCAATCAACACATCCAGGCCAAGCGCAAACAAACTGGCTTGAGGTCGAGCGTTTGACTTTAACTTGCGCTTTAACGGCTTATCTTTGTCTTTATAAATACCGACATGATAAGCCCAACAAAATGCTAAGGCGTTCACTGCGACTAATTTACTGACCCGATCAAGATGGGTTAAGTGGGTATCTTCAAGATTAAAGCCACGGCCCTTTAGACAAGCAAATAAAGTCTCAATTTCCCAACGCTTAGCATAGCTTGTCATCGCATCCACTGTTTCTAGTTGATTGGTTGCGACAATCACTAAACCATAGTCTTTATCACGCTTGGCAAATACTCGAACCAAACAACCATCGACAGTCAGTATTCGCCCATGTCGATATGTTTCTTGGTGGCTAACATGGCGTAATAACTCTTTAATCTGTACCAACTTGCCATGATGATTCTTAACTTTACTGTTCTTCTTAATCCGTATGGCAAAGGGTATGTGATTATTGGTGAGCCAGTTAAACCATTTTTCGCCAACAAACTCTCTGTCTGCTACTATCATCTCAAGGTTATCTTTGCCAAATTGTTTGATAAACCGCTCAATAAGTTCACAGCGTTCAAGATGGTTTGTATTACCTCGCTTATCTAGCATTTGCCAGTATAAGGGGATGGCTATCCCTTTATATACCACCCCTAGCATAAAGATGTTGAGGTTACTTTTACCCCATTTCCAGTTGGTGCGGTCAATGGTTAAGGTGAGTTTGCCTAGCCCAAATAGTCGATATATCATTAAAGCCAGTTGATCGTAGTCTATCCTCGCTTCGGCAAAAAATCGCTGTAGTCTGCGATAGTGACTGTCGGTCTTGCCACCCTTAGGAAGGTGTCTTGCTATTTTTTTTAAGATTACTGCTTTGAGCAGTAATCAGGGCTATTATCATTAGGCTCAAACATGTGATTCTTGCCTTGTTCATACTCAGGTTTTGGGTTAAAGTTTCACTAAGTCTGTTAAAGTTTGGCATGGTCTGATTCGTCTTAAAAATTACTATTATGCCTTTGCTTTAACAGACTTTTTTGTTTTTTTGTCGTGTGCAGAGTTAATTTTTATAGAAAAACACCAAGCATAAATATTTCTAATTTGTGAACGAAATAGTAAGGTTGTATTGCACATCGTGTGTATTTCGCAAAACTGCTATAAACACACCCCGTCAGGCAGCGTTGTTGTATGGATGAGTAGATGTATGGATGAGTAGGTATGTGGGTGGTTAGAGGTATGGACGGTTAGGTATGTGGCTGGGTAGATAAAGTGAGATAGAAAGAGAGTAAGATAGAAAGAGATACGTAATTAAAAAATATCGAATAGACTGGGTGTGAGTAGTAGATGGGATCAGACAGGCTCAAAAATTGGGCATAAAAAAAGCCCCACATAGTGAATATGTGGGGCTTTTTTTGCTCTAAGAGCGAATTTGGAGCGGGAAACGAGATTCGAACTCGCGACCCCGACCTTGGCAAGGTCGTGCTCTACCAGCTGAGCTATTCCCGCATTTGGTAAGATCGTGCTGACTAGCTAAGACAGGTATTATAGATTAAAAATAGAATCTGTCAATACCGGCCGTTTGAAACGTGTGCTTAAGGCTAAAATAACGTATTACTAAATAGGTAATCGTATTAAAGCAAATTGGAGCGGGAAACGAGATTCGAACTCGCGACCCCGACCTTGGCAAGGTCGTGCTCTACCAGCTGAGCTATTCCCGCTTAATCAGTCGCTTAGACCATAGTCATTGCTGCGTCTTGATAGGTGGGCTATTATAGATTAATTTTGTACAGTGTCAACACTTTTTTTTGGTTTATCGCATTTTTTCGGTTGAAAGGCGAAAAATTCTGTCAAACCGTAACTCTACATTTACAATAAACCGCTGTTTTATTACCTTACCAGACATAAAATTTCGTTACTATAGCGACAATATTGATGACTTGGATACTCATTGCGCCTTGGCTATTAATGGCTTGCGCAGTACTTTCCTTATTGAGAGGATAATAATGAAAAACTTTTTAATTCGCAGCACCCTTGCCGCCTCTTTATCGGTTATGGCATTAACCGGCTGTAGCTCAACCACCAATTCAGGCCTTATCGGCAGTGACCGTCAGCAGCTGTTATTGGTCTCAAGCGATCAAGTACTACAAATGTCAGCGCAAAGTTACAATCAGCTGCTGCAAGAAGCAAGCAAACAAAAAGTACTCGATACCAATGCCGCCCAGCTTGCCCGCCTAAACAGCATTGCACGTAAGCTCATTCCACAAGCAGAAGCTTACCGCGGTGATGCCAAAAACTGGCAGTGGGAAGTGCATACCATTAACTCACCTGAGTTGAATGCTTTTGTGTTACCCGGTGGTAAAATCATGTTTTACTCAGGCATTATCGATAAGCTAAAGCTGACTGATGCTGAGATTGCCGCCATTATGGGCCACGAAATGGCACACGCCTTACGTGAACATGCCCGTGAGCGTATGTCGAGTCAATATGCTACCCAGACCGGCATTGGCCTTGCCGCCAGCATCTTTGGTCTATCACAAGGTCAAGCTGAGCTGGCCAATATTGCCGGTGATCTAGGTATTGCCCGTCCGCACAGCCGCACCCAAGAGTCAGAAGCGGATCAGATCGGTCTGGTGCTGATGGCCAAAGCTGGCTATGATCCAAATGCGGCCATCAGCCTATGGAAAAAAATGCAGGCAGCCAGCCAAGGCGAGCCACCACAATTCTTAAGCACTCACCCTTCAAGCTCTAGCCGTATTGCTACCTTGCAAGCGCTTATCCCCCAAGTAATGCCTTACTACAAAAAGTAAGCGCTTAACCTACCCTGCTACGCTTATTATAACCACAGCCAACTGCCTTGCATTGGCTGTTTTTTTGTCCAAATAACGCCTCAGTGATAAACTCGTAGCAATTTGTTTGCACTTGTACACTGGAGTATAAGACCCATTAACTGCTAATATAGGCATATTAAAACTGTGCACATTTAAATTAATGACCACAGTTATAGGCCGTATCGTTTAGGAGATATACTTTGCAAGTTCATAAGCAGCTTATTGAACGTCTTAACGCACTTAGCCCTACGCATGTCGATCTGGTTAACGAGTCTATGAATCATGCCGGCTATTTTGAAGGCAAAGAAAGCCACTTTAAACTCACCATAGTCAGCCCTGAGTTTGTGTCAAAAAGAGCCGTGGCACGTCACCAGCTCATCTATGCACAGGCCGGTGAGTTAATGACCTCTCAAGGTGGCAGCATTCATGCCCTAGCGATTCATGCGTATACCCCTGAAGAGTGGGATAGCTTATTACAAGAGCAGCAATCTGTACCTGCTAGCCCCTTGTGTGCAGGACAAAACAAAGGTTAGCGTCTTTATTTTGGCTTAAATCTAATTATCTATACCGTCCCATACCCGTCGGCTTGAGGAACTTATGAAACACATGCACATGTTGATGGCCTTTATAACCATTGCATTATTTTTGTGGCAAAGTTATTTGGTGTTGGCCAAAGGTGAGCGTTTCGATAAAAAAGGCAAAATTGCCACTCACATTGTCTACACGTTATTGATTATTTCAGGCGCAATCACGGTGATGCCACTTCTGTCTACTGGGGCGCCCTTACAGTGGGTGGCGGCCAAAATTATATTACTCCTTGCGGCAATAAGTGCTAGTATTAAGGCCTTTAGAGCCACAGCGACAGTTGCACAAAGTAAGGCGGGCATCTTCATTGCCTTAGTGGCTTATATCGGTATTGTTACCTTAGCTTTCGTAAAACCGGGTAACTTTTTTTAGCCGTTAACAAGTTAGCCGTTAACACAATGGTTACCCCGCGACGAACCCAACAGCAAATCTAGGAACCCTTATGCCAAAACTTACTCTTAATGCGCTACTGGCCTCAAGTGCTCTGCTCGGCACCTTGGTATTAACCGGCTGTGCCAGCACTGGCAATGTCACCCCGCAGTACATTCCGCCCAGCACCTATCAAAACTATGACTGTGCAAGCTTGTCTCAAGAATACAATCGAATCAACTCTTATATTAATAATGAAAAATCCAGCGCTTCGGGCATCACGACCACAGGTGTGGGCGTCGGTGTATCGGCAGGACGCTGGGGCATTTCACCCAACATAAATATCGGCCTGGGCAAAAGCAATAACAATGCTGCCCGTGATGCCAAGCTCTCTCGTCTTTATGGCGAAAGCGATGCGGTCGTACAATCTGCCCGTATCAAAAACTGTGCCTTTGCGGCCAAATTAAAGGTGTATGGTGAATAAACACCAACATTAAACAAAAACTAGGCAATAAATAAACAACAAAGCCAAAGCTAAGGATAAGGCGATACCATCATGAGTCTACCTATAAATAATAATAATCCAACAACCAAAGCCCCCCATTATGAGCGCAGCGACCATCAACGTGTGGTCATCACAGGCATGGGCGCCATCACGCCTCTTGCCCTGGATGTGGACAGCACTTGGCAGCGCCTCATTGCGGGTGAAAGTGGTATTAAGCCCATTACCCATTTTGATGCGTCTACTTATCGCTCACAATTTGCCGGTACTATTGAAGGCTTCGATGTCAACCAATATATGGCCGTAAAAGAAGCACGCCGTTATGACAGCTTCGTCCACTACGGCGTAGCGGCAGCGGGTATGGCCTTAAAACAAGCCGGTTTTATCGATACCCTGTCTGCTGAGCCTGCTCCAGTGCAAAACGTAGACCCTGATCGCTTCGGTGCCATCATTGGCTCAGGTATCGGTGGTATCCAGATTATCGAGGACAACCGCGATGCGCTGGCCAATCAAGGCGTGCGCCGTGTGTCTCCGTTTTGCTTGCCAGGCACCATTATCAATATGGCCTCAGGTATGGTGGCCATTAAGCACAACTTACGTGGCCCAAACTTAGCCACTGCCACTGCATGTACCTCAGCCTCACACGCCATTGGTCTGGCCGCCCGTCTTATCGCTTATGGCGACTGTGATGTGATGCTCGCTGGCGGTAGCGAAAAAGGCTCAAGCCCGCTGGGTATGGCAGGTTTTGCTGCAATGGGCGCTTTGTCTACCCGCAATGATGAGCCAACTCGTGCCAGCCGTCCATTTGATAAGGACCGTGATGGCTTCGTATTGGGTGATGGCTCAGGGGTACTGGTGTTAGAAAGCTTGGCCCATGCCAAAGCACGCGGCGCTAAAATCTTAGCAGAGCTTGTGGGCTTCGGTATGAGCGATGATGCGCATCATATCACTGCGCCGCCGACCGATGGTAACGGTGCTGCCCGCTCTATGGTTATGGCCATCAATGATGCGGGTATTAAGCCCTGTGACATTGGCTATATCAATGCGCACGGTACCAGTACCCCAGCCGGTGATATCGCTGAGTCCCAAGCCATCGAGACCGTCTTTGAAGCCTGTAAAGACAGCATCTTGGTCAGCTCCACTAAGTCTATGACCGGACATCTACTGGGCGCTGCCGGGGCTATTGAAGCGGTATTTAGTGTTAAGGCTCTATTAGAGCAAGAAGTGCCGCCCACCATTAACCTTGATAATGTCGATGAGCAGTGCCGTCTGGACTATGTGGCGCACAAAGCCCGCTCTGTCACAGATCTTAATTACACCATGTCCAATAGCTTTGGCTTTGGCGGTACCAATGGTACATTAATCTTCGGGCGCTGGTAGAGTAGCTTTACACGCCTGCTGCTTAATGGCTTGATTTACCCTTATTGTCTAATCCAACAGGAGACCTGTTAGCATGTCACAAGTCGCGTTCTCGCATCAATTTTCACACCGCTGGAGCAATGCGCCTCAGCCTGTGAAAGAGGCCTTATTTCAAGAGTTTGATGATATCGTCCGTCTGTTAGAGGCTGAGACCGACTTAGACAGCTTTGAGTTTACTGTGCCGGATTTGCATGAGCATATTGAAGCCATTTATGCCGAGGTCGAAGCTGAGCGTGCGGCGGCTCGCCTGCAGGCAGAGCAGTTAGAAGCTGAGCGCCTAGAAGCCGAGAGACTAGAATATGAAAAGCTTGAAGCTGAGCGCTTAGCGTTTGAAGCACAGGCAGCTAAGCAGCATGCTTTAAGTCAGCAACAGGCTGAGCAGGCTGCCGAAGCACAGATTGAGCAAGACCATTCGGCAGATAACTTAGCCGAAAGCCGCTTATTAGACACCGTCTCAGAGTCTAGCCTAGCTGCTGACAGCACAGCTGATACCCTCGATACCCTCTCTGACTTGGATCAAGAAGGCTTAAACCAGACCAAGCTAGATCAGAGCAATCTAGACCAGAGCGAGATTGAAACCGAGGCGTATCAGCAAGCGGCGGAGGTAGCAAGCCCGGTTGCAGCTGACACGGCAGCAACCGATAAGGGTGAAACGAGCAAGCACGTCACTGCCCCCGATACCAGCACCCCGCCCGCTTTTGAATTTGCGGCGCTCAAAGGCGAGCTCGATGAGGAGTTTATCAAAGGTCTTGAGGCGCATATCGATGACTACTTAAGTGAGCAGTTGGCCGATATGTCAGAGAATTTAAAAGCTTGGCTGCGTGATCAAATCATGCACCGTTTAAGCAGCAAGTAAGTCTTAATCACAGCACAAACAACAAAGCGGTAGGCCTCAAGCCTACCGCTTTGTTATTTCTTGCTGCTCAGTCTACTCATGCAATACTTTATAAATGGTATTGGCCATCACTTTACCAATACCGTTTACCCCTTCAAGCTCTTGCTGCGATGCGCCCAGTAGCTGTTGCAGCCCGCCAAAGTGGTTGAGTAAATCACGGCGGCGCTTCTCTCCCAGACCTGGAATGGCTTCAAGTACCGATGATGAGCGGCGTTTATCGCGTTTTTTGCGATGCGCCGTGATGGCAAAGCGGTGCGCCTCATCACGAATATTCATAATTAAATGCAGCGCCTTAGAGTCCATCGGTAAGTCGAGCGGCTCATGCTCAATAAAGTGCAGCACCTCAAGACCCGCTTTACGTCCCTCGCCTTTGGCTACCCCAATCAGCAAGGTGTCATTTAAAAGGCCAAGCTCAGTAAGCACATTTTTGGCCATAGACAGCTGACCCTTACCCCCATCGATGAGCAGTACATCTGGCAAAGGATGCTTCTTATAACGACGGGTAATCGCCTGCGCCATAGCAGCATAGTCATCGCCATCTTGCACCCCATGAATGGCGTATTGTCGATAATCACGTTTACGGGCGCCGCCTTGATCGAATACCACACAGCTGGCAATGGTCGCCTCACCCATGGTATGCGAGATATCAAAGCACTCTATGGTGTCTATGCTGCTTTGGCTGACCGGCTCGAGCACCTCTTTTAACGCGGCAAATCTGGCATGCAGCTCCAGATAATCGCCAAGCTTGGTCTTTAACGCATTGTGCGCATTTAGTTTGGCCAAATCCAGCCACTCTGCACGGTGCTCGCGCACATTGGTTTTGATGACCGTCTTAGCCTCAAAGTGGGTGCTTAGCGCCTCTTGCAGTGCCATCTGATCCGGCAGCTCGTGGCTAATGATAATCTCTGCTGGCAAGTCATCGGTAACTTGGAAATAAAATGAGGTGATAAAGGCGGATAAGTTGTCATTGATCGGCTCATTGCTATCGACATCGGGGAAGTAGTTTTTGCCGCCCAATACCCGCCCGCCACGCACGGTTAACACATTAACGCAGGTCATGCCCGCTTGACTGGCAATGGAGATAACATCGGCCTCCCCTTGCACCGTATATACCGCTTGGCGTGATTGTACTTCACGCAGCATGGAGAGTTGATCACGATAAAAGGCTGCTTTTTCGAAGTCTAGCGCTTCAGCAGAGTGTTCCATCTTCTCAATCAAGGTGGTGTGAATGTCGCTTGAGTCCCCCTTTAAAAAGCGGATGGTGTTTTGTACATCGGCTGCGTACTCTTCAGCAGACACCAAGCCGACGCATGGGGCGCGGCACCGCTTAATCTGATACTCAAGGCAGGGGCGTTTGCGCTGACGAAAAAAGGTATTGGTACATTGGCGCATCTGAAACATCTTTTGCATCAGCACCAAGGTTTCTTTGGCAGCGTGTGCTGAGGGGAAGGGTCCAAAAAACTTGCCCTTTTGATGCTTGGCCTTACCGCGGCCATAAGCCAGACGCGGATAAGGCTGGTCAGCGGAGATAAACACATACAGATAGGATTTGTCATCGCGCAGCAGCACGTTATAAGGCGGACGATGCTCTTTAATTAGGTTTTGCTCAAGCAATAACGCTTCAGTCTCACTGCGGGTAATGATGGTCTCGATGTCATGAATACGAGACACCAGCGCACGGGTCTTAGGGTGGTCAATGGTTTTGGCAAAATAGCTATTGACGCGGCTTTTAAGCGATTTGGCTTTACCGACATACAAAATATCGCCGTTTTTACCCAGCATCTTATACACCCCTGGTAAATTAGGCAGTCTTTTTATCAGATGCTTTAGACGGGCTTGCTTGTCATCGGCTTGAGCCGTTAACGACGGAGTCACCATAACGTATTAAACCAAAAATTATTAAAGATACCTTTATTTATGGGGCTTTTGGGGCATTATTACAAGCACAAAAAAAAGCTGGCATAACGCCAGCTTTTTATAACCTTTTTGCTATACGTGAGGCTTAGACTTATGGTGAGGCCTTAGTGTCTAAAGCTTGGCATCAATGCAGGGATACCTGGCAACATACCTACCATGGCCATAACCACTGTCAATAGCACGAACATAAAGGCGGGAATAATCCAGCGGCTCATTTTGCTTAGGCCTGCGCTGCGCTCTTTTGAGCCAATAAGCCCTAAGTTGTCTAGTAGCATAGTTAAAGACCAACCAAAGGCTGGGTTTACCAAGGCAGAGGCGAATACTACGATGGCTGCAGATTGAGTGGTTTTGCCCTCACGTGTCATCTCCATGCCCGCCTCAAGTAGCGGAATGAATACGCCCACAATCAGCGCCACACACATCACAGGCTCCCAGATGGCCAAATCCATAGGATAGCCCCAAATCGCTGCGATCACACAAAAAACAGCGGTCAAAATAGCGCCTGCTGGAATAGGACGCTTCGCAATTGCTGCAGGCACAATATAAGTTCCCCAAGATGAGGTAAAGTTTGCGCCGCCTAACACCGAGCCCACCACCTGACGGATAGAAGCACTGGTCATGGTGTCATCAATGTTCATCACCACACGCTCCGTGCGCTTGGGATAGCTGATCTTTTGGAACACCTGATGGCCCAAGAAGTCAGGTGACCACATGGCTACTGCCAGTACTGCGAATGGCAGTACCACCATAAAGCTCTCTAAATTGGGCAGACCCAACATCCATCCTGTGTTTTCACCCCACCAGTACATCGGACTCATATGCGGCATACCTGGCGCAGTCTCAAATGCAAAAGGCGCACCCAGTAAGAAAGCAACACCGCCGCCCAATAAGCAGCTTAAAGGAACCGCAAGCCAGCGCTTATTGTAGTTTTCCAGTACCGCATACAACACAATGGTGCTCAAAATTACCACAAAGGCAATGTGCGGCATATTGATGTCTTTGGACCAGTTAAGCAGCTTGGTCACCTGAGAGGTGGTACCAATAAAGCCCAAGTATAATAGCAGACCGCCACACACCCCTTTACTGGTCAAGTTGGCCAGCAGACTCCCCCCTTTACTAATGGCGAGTAAGATACCAAACAGACCAATTAGCAGACCAAAAGCCATCGGGTGACCGCCTGCCAATACCACAATAGGAATAAGCGGAATTAAGGGGCCATGGGTACCGGCCAAGTTGGCGGTAGGAAGAATAAATCCGGAGAATAGCACCACGAAAAACGAGACAATAAGTAACTCATAGCGCACGTTTTCTAGAATAAAGGCATCACCCAAATTAAGAGCACCGGCGAAAGTCGCGGCAATGGCGCCCACCATAACCACTTTACCAATGGTGGCTGCTAAAGCAGGAATGGTATCTTCGAATTCAAAGCGATAATCACGAAACGGCAAGTTGGGTTTCCAGCGCTTAGGCTGCATGATTTGTAATTCGTGATTAAGGTAGTCATCGCGACTGGCGAAACTTGAACTGGGCTTGTGCAGCTGCTCATAAGTACCGGTTAAAACAGGACCCTCGTCAGTGATAGAGTCGTGTCCTGAATTAGGCAATGAGTCATTACTCATAGTATCTCCTTATACTAATAAAAAAATATCTTCCGTACGCTTAGGATGTTAAAAAGAATAGATGTATAAATTCATACAGTACATGTGTAAGCTTATTGTATTCTAACTGCACAAATAATACGAGTGCTATTTATCGCTAAATCACTGATTTATAGAATAAAAATTGTCTAGTCAAATGAAAAAGCCCTAATCAATTAAGACTGGGGCTTTTTCCTAATGGCTGTTAAGGGCCATTAGCTCTTTTTGGTATACAACTAATTAATGCTTTAACCTAAAGTAGGATCAGCTTAGATGCCTGGTGCAGTTTCTACTGCTTCTGGAACGTTCGCGCTAGTTTTAGTCTGAACGCGTGCAGATAATTTCTCACGGATACGTGCAGATTTACCAGAACGCTCACGTAAGTAGTAAAGTTTCGCACGACGTACAGCACCACGACGCTTCACTTCAATGCTATGAATGATTGGTGAATGTAATTGGAAAGCACGCTCAACACCGATACCGCTTGAGATTTTACGAACGGTAAATGCAGAGTTAAGACCACGGTTACGCTTAGCGATTACCACACCTTCAAAAGCCTGAAGACGCTCACGGTCACCTTCACGAACTTTTACTTGAACAACAACTGTATCACCAGCAGAGAAGTTAGGACGCTCAAGTAGTTGTGAATTTTCAACTGCTTGTACTAATGGATGTACATTACTCATGAGATTGCTCCTCACATGGGATGGCATAGGCTAACACGCATACCACCCGTTTATAATAATCACCCCTTAAGCTCAATACGAGCGGACTGGGGAAACAGGAATAAGAAATCGGTTTTCGATTGTTATTGATATTGAACCAATAACCCTAACGGCTTAGGCCATGATATTAAGTTGGTTTATCATCGGGTTTAGCCAGCTAGTTTAGAATCTGGGATAATAAAAAATAGTAAAGTTAGCACTTAGACAAAGCATATTGAAAGTTCTATCGGCTCTCTACTTCATCGTTTTGTTAACTTTTTTGAGCAAGCGGGCTTGCTCGGCGTTTGGGGTAAAGGATTGCCACAAGTCAGGACGCCTTTGTTTGGTGCGCTCAACTTGCTGCATAAACCGCCACGTTGCGATATTGGCATGGTGTCCAGATAATAACACCTCTGGCACTTGTAGCCCCTCAAAGTCATGAGGCTTGGTATAGTGCGGACAATCTAGCAACCCTTCAACAAAGGAGTCTTGCTCAGCCGACTTTGCATCACCCATAACATCGGGCAATCGGCGTATGACACTGTCCATCAATACCATCGCAGGTAGCTCACCACCGGTCAATACAAAATCTCCAATAGAGATCTCCATATCAACATAACGCGCTAACAGTCGCTCATCAATGCCTTCATAGCGACCACACAACAGAATCATAGCCTCATAATGACGCATAGAAACCACTGCAGCTTCATCTAATTTATCCCCTTGCGGAGACAGATAGACAACCGGACAGTGCTCTGAATCTGTGATACAGCCGTGTAAGCTTGCTTGCGACTTGGCATACGCTATGGCTTTTGCCAAAGGTTCTGCCATCATCACCATACCCGGACCACCACCAAAAGGGCGCTCATCGATACGGCGATAATTGTCTGTCGTAAAATCGCGAGGATTTATGCAGTCGATAACCACTTGCTTATTTTGAACCGCTCTACCGGTGATGCCATACTCACTTATCGCGGTAAACATCTCAGGTAAAATGGTGATGACAGCGAAATACATTAGGTCACCTCCATCTTATTAATGCGTCAAAATACAGACAATCGTTGAATAACTAGGAGTCATTGTTAAGCCTTAATCTAAATTATGGGCTTAAAAATCACGTTCCCAATCTACAACCATCCGTCCGGCAGCCAAATCAACCACATCGACAGTTTGTTTGTGCCAAGGAATCATGCGCGGCTCATCATCGATACTGTCTTGACTCGGCACTACCTTCATAATCGGGTGTGCACCAGTTTCGAACAGCTCTTTGACCGTGCCTAGGCACTCATCTTGCTTATTAATGACACTTAAGCCCACCAAATCAGACCAGTAGTACTCGTCCTCTTCAGTGCTAGGTAAGCTGTCTTTATCAATCCAAATACTAACCCCGTTCATCGTTTCGGCGACATTGCGATCAGGGACTTGCTCAAATTGAGCCACAATACCTGTGCCTTGTCGGCGCCACTGAGTCACGGTCAGGGGTTTAAAGCCTGTAGCCGTTTTCATCCACCAAGGCGAATAACTAAAAATAGCTTCTCGTTCCTCAGTTTCACTAAAAACCCATAACCAGCCTTTAATGCCGTATGGTTTTTTTAGTTGTCCTATTTTCATAAGACTGTCAGCGTTTGGTTTGGTCATAAGACTTGCTCAGCCACAATTAATAAAAAACAATTACTCAAAACTTGGTTGCAATGAGATACACTCCCATTGCAAGGCAAATGATGTCTTAAGCAGTTGCTTCTTCAGTTGTTGGCTTATAACCTTTAGCCAATGCTTTAACGCGATCTGAAGGCTGTGCGCCTTTTTCGATCCAAGCATTGTAAGCGTCCATGTCTAGACGAAGTTCAACTTCTTGACCTTTCGCTAGTGGGTTGTAAAAACCTAAGTTTTCGATGTAACGGCCATCGCGTGAACGACGTTGATCAGCTACAACAACTTGATAGAATGGGCGTTTTTTGGCACCGCCCCGTGCTAAACGAATAACAACCATTTGAGTTCTCTCTTCCGTAGGTATACCAAAAAGGGCATAATTATATCAGAATACTAATGACTTGGAAACCTTTACCTTAATTAAAACTGTAACCAACAATAAACTACTAAGCGATATCCCAATGACCCACTCAGCCTCTCGTTCCATACGCTCACGTTTTAGACTGAAGCCTTATTCCAACACTTGGCAGACCACCCTTGCTGTGATGCTGGTAGTGACCGTCAGTGTGGCGGTTTCAATCTGGTTTTTTTGGCGCAGTTTGTATTTGCCCGAGCTAAAAAACCATGCTCGTTACCTAACCACTGAGTTGAAGCTCGTCAATGCAACGCGTCAGGATTGGGCAGACAATGAGGAGGTTAGCCGCTGGATTTTCGCCCACAATCATATTGCGGTGGTTGAAGATCCCAGTCAGTTTCCTGATGTTTCAGATAAAGCTGTGGTTGAGTTTTTTACCGATGTTATTCAGCAAGAAATCAGCCAGCAGCTAGGCCGTGACAGTGTGGTTTATTTTAAGTTTAAACCCACGCCGCAGCTCTGGGTTCAGGATACAGCATCACCGGAGTTTTGGATACGTGAACCTGTTATATTTTATGCACAGTATAGCCCAAGTTCGCTGATTTTCTTCTTATTGGGCATTCCGCTATTGGCATTGGTGACCATTTTATTATTGGTACGTCAATTAAACCGTCCGCTGCGTAAGCTACAACAAGCGGCGACCAACTATATCAGTTTGGGCAGCGCCACCACCCTACCCACCAAGACAGGCACCACTGAGATTCGCCGCGTAAACATGGCCTTTAACCGCCTATTTACGACACTAAATCAGGCTCAAAAAGAGCGCACCATTATGCTTGCCGGTATTTCACATGACTTGCGCACGCCCCTGACTCGAATGCGGCTTACCGCTGAGATGCTGCCCGATGAGTTTTTTCGAGAAGGGCTGATTTACGATATCGAAGACATGGATGCCATTTTAGAGCAGTTCATCTCCTTTATGAAAGATGGCTCCGATGAGGCGGTCAGCTTGACCAATTTGGACAGTATTTTTAAAGAGGTGATGGTGCAATTTGCGCCCCTTGAATTCATCTATCAATCCGATGGACTGCGCGAGGTGGCGGTCAGACCCATGTCTATCAAGCGTCTTATTATTAATTTAATCGTAAACGCTCAGCGCTATGGTAAGCCGCCCATTTATTTGACCGCTACCATTACCCCAACCTTTAATTCGCAACAGGTGGATCCAGATGACGAAACCTCAGTGTCTACGCCAGGTATGGTACGCAAGGCTAAGGAGCAATTAATCATTTGTGTGCGCGACTGCGGCCCTGGGGTAGCAAATGATCAATTAGAGCGCATTATGCAGCCCTTTGAGCGTGGAGAATCGGCTCGGACGACTCAAGGTAGCGGACTGGGTCTTGCCATCGTACAGCGCATTACAGGGCTGCATCATGGCACGGTAGAAGCCATCAATCATCCTGAAGGCGGATTGCAAGTATGTGTGCGTATCCCACTGCTATCTCAGACCCAGCCTACGGACTGGGAGCCTAACGATGAGGATGACGTAGAAGCCTATCATGAATAAGGCCCGCATCAGCAAGACCAGTATGAGTAAGACCAGACAATAGGACAGCTAATGGATTAGCTGTCGCTGTCTATCAGTTTACGAGCGCCTTTTTCTTGCGTTAATTGATCGGCTGAAATGGTCTGGGTTAACGGCTTAATCGGCCAATTCATGGTAAAGCGAGCGCCGCCCAATTTCGGACTTTCATCCACAGACATGGTGCCATTAAACCAAAACGCAATACGTGACACGATAGATAGCCCGAGGCCATAGCCCCCTGAAGCGCGCGTGCGACTGTCATCTAAGCGCGCAAAAGGCACGAACACCTTATCGCGATCTTCTTCAGGAATACCGTGGCCATCATCTTCTACCGACACAAAAGCCTCGCCTTTACGTACGCCGGCACTAATAACAATCTTCGACTCAGCATAACGCAAGGCATTACCCGCCAAGTTCTGCACAACACGGTGTAGGTAGCGTCTGTCTGCCACCGCAGTCACCTTGGCTGTCGGTGCTATACCCACTATCTCAATGGGCTTACCTAACGCATTGGTCTCACGCACAATCTGATCGACCAGCTCTTTTAGGCTCACCGGCTCAAGGTCTAGCTTAGGCGAGCCTTCTTCTAACTTAGCGTAAGTTAAAATCTCATCAATAAGACCATTTAACGATTCAATATCTTCATCGATATAGTCGCGCTGCATCTCTCGAGATTCTTGATCTTCAGTATCTGCCAACATATCTACCGCAAAGCGAATACGTGCCACAGGGGTGCGCAGCTCATGTGACACCGCTCGGGTTAGCTCCCGCTGTGACTCAATAAGGCGCTTGATGTGCTCAGTCATGGCGTTGAAGGTGGCCGCCAATCGGGCAATCTCATCTTGACCCACCACCTGCACACGGGTATCTAAATTACCATCGCCGACTTCATTAACACCGGACTGAATCAGTTGCAATTTGCGCTCAAGTGGGAAAATCAGTGCATAAACTCCCAAACTAATAAGGAACATGCTAATAAGCACCACACTGATAATCAGATTAAAGGGGAACCACTTAAACAGACTAACCGGCCCAATAACCAACGCCATATTCTCAAGCTCAGAGGGCGCTATAATCTTAATAGAGGAGTCATCAGAGCGGGTACTGTCACGAAACAGCATGACCACTTCATCACGGTCTAGCCGGCGCAGTTGATCATCATCTAGTTCAAGCTTATCGACATTTTCAATGCTAAGTGGAAACGCGAATTTTTCTGAAATTTCACTAAGACGCTGACGCTTGCTTTCAAGGTCAGGAAAGTAGGACAAATCATTTAAAAGCAGCACTGCCATGGCACGCACTTGTTGCTCAGTGACTTTGCTAATACGCACAGTAATCACATTATCTTCACCCTCGATAGGATGAAAGATGTCGGCATAGGCCGGCTGAGCGACATAACGTACCACTGTTTTTTGTTGCTCTAAACGCTTAAGCTCACTAGCCTTAAAGTCGATACTTGACTCTGGCTGAATACTAAAATTATTACCAAATAATTGACTGATATCATTAAGCCAATATTCGCGCTGGGTCTCAGAAGCTTGCTGCTTTAGACCCGAGCTGACCAAATACAAAGCGCCTGTGGCCACGTTTTCTCTATAGGTTTGAATACGCTCTTTATTGATGGTGTCCACCAACAGCTGGGCAAATAAGGCAACAAAAAGACAAACCAATAATAAGCCGGCATAGATGCGCAGAAAAATACTATGTTTTAAGGATGAGAATATTGGCATATGACATCTAATAAAATTAATTTTATCCTAGTTTACCCTAATTTGGATTTTTAACCTACCGATGACCAAGCTGCTACCAGTGTCTACTAAAGCTACCCGTTTATGAGTTAATATTGGTAGTTAACAACATAGATGAGTGGATAAAAGACTTAAAAAATAATCGGTTGGCGTTAAGTGGTCGCTTAGGAGGAAATGATACTCAATTATAAGGGCAGTTCCGACTACTATGGTTTGAAATTTTGTTGTCAGGGCACAAGTTTTGTAAAAAAACTGTCAAAATAGGCCATTAATTAGCACAAAGTACACAAAAACCAGTCGAACACGACCGCTATGCTAAAAATCACTCAAAAGCCAAACACAAAAAAGCCAGCTATTATAGCCGGCTTTGTGATAAATCAAAGCTAATCAGACAGCAGATAGCAATTAGGCCTATGTCAGCTTTATATCACCGCATGAGCAACGCCATCTGCAGCAACTATTTAGGTAAAATTAGTTGCCTTCTTTAACGAACAAGTAGCCTTTACTGCGTACTGTTTTAATGCGTTTTGGATTTTCTGGATCATCACCGATTTTTGGACGAATACGTGAGATACGTACGTCAATTGAACGGTCTTGACCATCATACTCAATACCACGCAGACGCTCAAAGATGTCTTCACGTGATAAGATGCGACCTGCATTTGAGGCCAACAGCCATAGTAGGTCATATTCAGCACTGGTGAAGTCAACCAATTCGCCATTTAGGGTTACTGAGCGGCCACCATTGTCGATAACCAGCTCACCAAACTCTAAGCGCTGTGGTACTTCTTCTGAAGGTGCATTCTCCGAGCGGCGTAATAAAGCGCGGATACGAGCCAATAATACGCGAGGCTGAGCGGGCTTAGCGACATAATCGTCAGCACCCATCTCAAGACCCAAGACTTGGTCCATGTCTTCTGTACGCGCAGTCAGCATCAAAATTGGGCTGTGGTAATGTGGACGTACTTCACGGCAAACGGTTAGACCATCGCTACCTGGTAACATCACATCTAATACAACCAAATCAGGCTGTTCATTGATAATGCGGCGGATAGCACGGTTACCGTCAGTTTCGATGGCGACATCCATGCCGTTTTTAACCAAGTAATCTTGGGTTAACATAGCAAGACGTTCATCATCTTCTACAATTAAAATCCGTGGGGTTTGTTCTTCTTCAATATTAGACATTATTCTTCCTCAAAACAGTTATCAATGTTTACTGTGATTGCCTTCTCTACTTAAAAGTATGCATTACATTTAGTATATAGATTAACTATATTGTCATCAATCAGTATAGCCATAAAAGCCTTTATTAATCAGGCTTGAGTTTATTATGTTAGCCCAAAAGCCTATTTATTCATACCTTAGTCTATTCAAATACTAATGCCACTTCAGCGCGTTAGCTTTATTAATAAACAAACTAATAGTTATCGACTTAATCTTAACACATAAAAAAACAGCCTAGTATAGGCTGTTTTTTTATTTTAATAAGTATTTAATATGTATACACTACTAGGCAGTATAAGCCTTAAGCACGGTTACGATATTTTCTAATCGTTTGTAGCTGGGCAACAGATTCTGCCAAAGAGGCCAATGCCGCATTGGTCTGTAAAGTCTCAGTCTGATTAGCCAGCATTTGCTCTGCTTTTTTACGAGCTTCAACAATCTTAGCTTCATCTAAGTCATGGGCACGCACTGCAGTGTCTGCAAGTACGGTCACAAGCTTAGGCTGAACCTCAAGAACACCGCCAGACACATAGATGACTTCTTCATTGCCATCAGGTGTTTGAATGCGCATTGAGCCCGGTTTTAATAGTGTGATGAGCGGGGTATGACCTGCTAATATACCAACTTCACCTTCACTACCCGTCGCAATTAACATACTGATTTCACCAGCATATATCTCTTCACGAGCACTGACTACTCGGCACTGTAAGGTTGCCATGCGACTCTCCGTTATTCACTCATTAACTTACTAATTTGATATAAATGTCTTAAATTGCGATAGCTGATCGCTAATCTGAGTGTGACATACTTTATATGAAATATGCCACACCCTGTTTAGCACTATCTCATTAAGCTGCAGACTTCATTTTCTCAGCTTTAGCAACCACTTCATCGATGCCACCTGCCATGTAGAACGCTTGTTCTGGAAGGTTGTCATACTTACCGTCTAAGATATCACGGAAGCTTGAGATGGTTTCACGTAGCGTGACATATTTACCAGGTGCGCCGGTGAATACTTCTGCCACGTGGAACGGCTGTGATAAGAAGCGCTGGATCTTACGAGCGCGGTATACCACCATTTTGTCATCTTCTGAAAGCTCATCCATACCAAGAATGGCGATGATGTCTTTAAGCTCTTTATAGCGCTGTAGAACTTCCTGAACACCACGAGCAACGTTATAGTGCTCTTCACCGATAACCAGTGGATCTAGCTGACGAGAAGTTGAGTCTAGTGGATCAATCGCAGGGTAAATACCTTGAGAGGCGATATCACGGCTTAGTACTACTGTCGCGTCTAAGTGAGCGAACGTCGTTGCTGGTGATGGATCGGTCAAGTCATCCGCAGGTACGTATACCGCTTGGATAGAGGTAATAGAACCTGTTTGAGTTGATGTAATACGCTCTTGTAGTACACCCATCTCTTCAGCTAGTGTCGGCTGATAACCTACCGCTGATGGCATACGACCTAATAGTGCTGATACTTCAGTACCGGCTAGTGTGTAGCGGTAGATGTTATCAACGAATAATAGAACGTCTTTACCTTTACCGTTTTCATCTTTTTGATCACGGAAGTATTCAGCCATGGTTAGACCAGTTAGTGCAACACGTAGACGGTTACCTGGTGGCTCATTCATCTGACCGTAAACCATCGCAACTTTAGAGTTGGTGAAGTTTTCAACATCAACAACGCCCGCTTCTTGCATCTCGTGGTAGAAGTCGTTACCTTCACGAGTACGCTCACCCACACCAGCGAATACTGATAGACCTGAGTGCTTAAGCGCGATGTTGTTAATTAATTCCATCATGTTTACGGTTTTACCAACACCGGCACCACCGAACAGACCAACTTTACCACCTTTAGCGAACGGACAAAGTAAGTCAATTACTTTAATACCCGTTTCTAAAAGGTCAGTGCTGTTCGCTTGCTCATCATATGATGGCGCTTGACGGTGGATAGACCACTTGTCTTCAGAATTAACTGGGCCTTGCTCATCAATGGGGCGACCCAATACGTCCATAATACGACCTAAGGTGGCTTCACCCACAGGTACGGTAATAGGGGCACCAGTATTGGTTACTGGTAGACCGCGTTTAAGACCTTCTGTCGATCCCATTGCAATAGTACGTACAACACCGTCACCCAGCTGCTGCTGAACTTCTAGTGTGGTATCAGTACCATCAACGACTAATGCATCATATACTTGAGGCACGTCAGTGCGGTTAAACTCGACGTCAATAACTGCGCCAATAATTTGTACTATACGACCGCTACTCATGGCGTTCTCCTTGAACTTCTAAAATATAGGTATGTCAATTAGGAAACAGCAGCAGCACCGCCGACAATCTCCGAAATCTCTCGGGTAATTGCCGCTTGACGCAGCTTGTTATAAACTAACTGTAAATCATTAATTAGGTCACCAGCGTTATCAGTTGCTGCTTTCATCGCAACCATACGTGCCGACTGCTCAGAGGCAATATTTTCCATGACCGCTTGATAAACAATTGATTCGATATAACGATTAAGCAAACCATCAATCAATGTCTTCACATCAGGCTCGTAGATATAGTCCCAGCTAAGCTCTGTATTGATGCCAGCATCTGCAGAGTCAATAGCACTGTCTGGTAGAGGAACCAATTGGGTAACAATAGGTTGTTGCGTCATCGCGTTAACAAACTTATTGTAAACCATGTAAATACGATCTAGACGACCATTAGCATAATCATCAAGCATGGCTTGAACAGGAGCATTTAACTGCTCAAATGTTGGATTATCGCCATAATCAGTGACTGCTGAAGTTACTTTACCGCCAAAGCTCTTAAAGAAGCTGACGCCTTTAGAGCCAATTACAGCAAACTCAGCTTCAACAGACTGATTTTGAAATTCTTGAACGTGGTGCATTAACTTTTTAAACAAGTTAATGTTTAACCCACCTGCCAAACCACGATCAGAAGTCACTAGAATATAGCCAACACGATTTACCGAACGGTTAGTCATATAAGGATGCTTATAATCTGAAGAAGCATTCACTAAGTGTGAGACCACACGGCGCATACTTTCAGCATAAGGACGACCAACTTCCATACGCTCTTGGGCACGGCGCATTTTACTGGCGGCTACCATCTGCATCGCACGCGTAATCTTCTGCGTACTTTTGATGCTGGTAACCTTAGCACGAATTTCTTTTAAACTTGCCATAACATTTCCAATTCGGCGGGGTTTAAATGAGGATTAATCTTGAAACGTCACACTTCAAATAGTGCGACCAGCTAAGCTGATCGCACCCTTGTTACTTAGAAAGTGTGGTTTTGTAAAAACGTTTCAACTGAAGATTTTAATCGGCCCGCAATATCATCATTATAGTTTGCAGTGTCGTTAATCTCTTGCATCAAGTCAGCTTGCTCGTCATACATGTAACGTAGGTAAGCCTCTTCCCATGCACCAATTTTCTCAACAGGAATAGCGCTTAAGTAACCTTCGTTCGAGGCGAAGATAACCGCGGCTTGTTCCGCAATTGACATTGGTTGATACTGCTTCTGCTTCATTAATTCGGTAACACGCTCACCGTGATCAAGCTGTTGCTTGGTCGCATCATCAAGGTCAGATGCAAACTGAGCAAACGCTGCCAATTCACGATACTGAGCCAATGCAGTACGAATACCACCAGATAGTTTCTTAATGATCTTAGTCTGAGCAGCACCACCAACACGTGATACAGAGATACCGGCGTTAACTGCAGGACGAATACCTGAGTTAAACAGACTTGATTCTAAGAAGATCTGACCATCAGTAATAGAAATTACGTTGGTTGGTACGAATGCAGATACGTCACCTGCTTGAGTTTCAATAATAGGTAGTGCAGTTAAAGAACCGGTCTGACCTTTTACTTCACCGTTAGTGAACTCTTCAACATACGCTGCGTTTACGCGTGATGCGCGCTCTAATAGGCGTGAGTGAAGATAGAAAACGTCACCTGGATAAGCTTCACGACCTGGTGGACGACGTAGTAGTAGTGAAATCTGACGATAAGCTACCGCTTGTTTTGATAAGTCATCATAAACGATTAGCGCGTCTTCACCACGGTCACGGAAGTATTCACCCATAGTACAGCCAGAGTATGGCGCGATGTACTGAAGTGCTGCAGGCTCAGAAGCTGAAGCCACAACCACAGTTGTGTAGGCTAAAGCACCAGTTTCTTCAAGCTTACGTACTACGTTTGCGATGGTTGAGCGTTTTTGACCGATGGCTACGTACACACACTTAATGCCAGAGTTTTTCTGAGCAATAATGGCATCGATGGCCATAGCAGTTTTACCGGTCTGACGGTCACCAATGATAAGCTCACGCTGACCACGACCGATTGGAATCATGGTATCAACCGCTTTATAACCGGTCATTACTGGCTCATCAACAGATTGACGAGCGATAACACCAGGGGCGATTTTTTCAACTTTATCAGTTAGCTTAGCGTTGATTGGGCCTTTACCATCAATAGGGTTACCTAAGGCGTCAACCACGCGGCCTAATAATTCAGGACCTACTGGTACTTCTAAAATACGGCCAGTACAGTAAGCTTTTTGACCTTCTTGAAGACCTAGGTAATCACCCAAAACAACCGCACCGACGGAGTCTTGTTCAAGGTTCAATGCCATACCATAGACATCGCCTTCAAACTCAATCATCTCACCGTACATCGCATCTTCAAGACCATGAATCTGAACAATACCATCAGATACTTTGACAATAGTGCCTTCATTTTTAGCGGTTGCACTCGTATCAAGGTCTTGAATACGCTGCTTAATCAGTTGACTGATTTCTGCTGGATTCAATTGTTGCATTGCCTTGTTTCCTTTAATTTGTGATTGCCTGCTTACTCGCCGGTTTATTAGTACTTAGTAACTGTTATTATTAGGCAAAAGTTACTGTTATAAGTACTTTAATAATAGCCTGTATGTATACAGTAAGCCGTGTTGGGCCACTATTATTATTTTTAATTATGCGTTAAGCAGTTAGCTGTGTTTTTAACTGTTTTAATTTTCCACGCACCGAGTCATCAACAAGCTTGTCGCCAATTTTAACAGTGGCACCCGCTAATAAACTAGGATCTACATCTTCATGAATAATAACAGATGCTTTTAAAGATTCTTCTAAGCGCTTTTGAATCATGACACGCTGTGTCTCACTTAGCGGATAAGCAGACGTCACATATGCGTTGACTTGTTTGAGTGCTTGAGCACGATGCAAGCGAAATTGCTCATATACCTGAGGTATTAAGCTCAAACGTTCTTGCTCGGCCAATTGGTGCACAAAGTTTTTGATTTGAGGGGTTGCGGCCGGAAGAGCTTGGTTAGACTGCGCCTCATCTTTATGATTTTGAGTGCTAAGAAGCAAAGACTTAAGCGGTGTCTCCTCAGTTGAGGTTACTTGCTCGTCATAGATGCTAACTAACATGTCAGCTTTTTGCTCAGCAGTAATAGCGGGGTTTTCTAGCATTTGCACAAAGGCAGAATCACCAACCACGCTGCTTGCGATAAACAAGAAATCTTCCCACTCACCAATGACTGAGTTTTCATGGGCATAGTCAAATGCTGCTTTGGCGTAGGGTCTCGCTAGTGTAGATAATTCAGCCATTATGTCCTCTTAGCCATATTTTATGTAAAACTTTATATAAAACAAACCAGGTATGAGAAATTGATTATTGATAAGAGTTAACCCCTACTGTGGACTAAGGTGATAACGAACAGTCAACAACATCGCTGTGGCAAACTGCAGCATTATTAGCGCTTAGCTCAGCCGATTGACATCAACTGAAAGAACAATAGTGCTTTTAATTTAACTCTATCAATTATAGCTTAGCAGCCAATTCATTAAGCATATTGGCGTGCGTTTGCTGATCAACTTTTTCTTTTAGAATTTGCTCAGCACCAAGTACGGCAAGCTCAGAAACCTGAGTACGTAAACTTTCACGTGCTTGATTGATCTCAAGATCGATTGATTCACGGGCTTGTTGACGAATACGTTCGCCTTCCACTTGGGCTTGCGCTTTTGCTTCTTCGATAAGCTGGTTAGCGCTTTTGTTCGCTTGCTCAATCAGTGCAGCAGCTTTCGCTTTCGCTGTCGCAAGTTCTTGCTCAACTGATTGTTCAGCACTTGCTAAGTCTGCTTTTGCCTTCTCGGCTGCATTAAGACCATCAGCTATCTTTTGCTGACGCTCACTAATAGCACCCATAAGAGCGGGCCAAATGAACTTCATGCAAAACAGAACAAAAATTGCAAACGCTATGGACTGACCGATTAGGGTAAGATTAATATTCACACGATCACCTCTTTATTAATAAAAATCAGTATCATTGACCACTCGGTATCTGATAAAAATTCAAAATTACTTCGAATGGTCAACAGGGGTCACTGATGTTTAAATTAAGCTAGAGGGTTTGCGAATAATAATAACATCGCAATACCAACACCAATCATTGGTACCGCATCTAGAAGACCGGCTACAATGAACATGCGAGTTTGCAACTGTGAGCCAAGCTCAGGCTGACGTGCTACGCCTTCTAGAAACTTACCACCTAAGATAGCAAAACCAATGCCTGTGCCTAGAGCACCAAAACCGATTAGTAATGCAACTGCGATAACTGTGTAACCACCTAATACTGGATCCATTGATGTATCCTCATTTACCTAAGAAAAACTTTAATTAATGTTCGGTTTGTGACGCTAGTGATAGATAAACTATCGTTAACATCATAAATACGAACGCCTGAAGGGTAATAATTAATATATGGAAAATTGCCCAAGGTACTGATAGTGCCCACTGAATCCAAAATGGCATTAAGGCAATCAATACGAAGATCAGCTCACCTGCGTACATGTTACCGAATAAACGTAGACCAAGTGAAATTGGTTTGGCAATTAGAGTAACAAATTCTAGGATGAAGTTGATTGGGATTAAAATAATCTTTGCAATTGGGTTTTTAGCGCTGAAAGGATGAAGGGTTAGTTCACCAACAAAACCGCCTAGACCTTTTTCTTTGATGCTGTAATAAATAATCAATGCAAAAACTGAGAACGACATACCTAAAGTGATGTTCGGATCAGTAGTTGGTACGATTTTAAAGAACACATGATGGGGATCATGGCCCATAGCAGCACCCACTTTTTGGGCAAGTACTGGAATGTAGTCGATGGGCATTAAGTCCATCAAGTTCATCAAGAAGATCCACACAAAGATTGTTAATGCTAATGGCGCAATTAACTTTGATGTGCCGTTATAAGAATCGCGAACGTTGGTGTCAACAAACTCAACAATCATCTCGATCGCTGCTTGTAGCTTGCCAGGAACACCTGCGGTCGCCTTTTTAGCAACCAACCAAAATAATGCGCAAAACACGATACCCAGACCAATTGACCAAAGCATTGAATCCAAATGGATGGCCATAAAGCCCATCTCACCGGCTTCTTTTGCAGTATGAGCTACTTTCCAGCCTTCGCCAGGCAAGTAGCCATAAGTCCAGTTGGTCAAATGGTGAGCAATATAATCAGTCGAGGTTATTTCAGCTGCCATAATCTTAGCTTCTTATAAGTGTGTGTTAACCTTTAATTTAATTAGCAAAAAATAGTAATTTCGAACTCTTTGCTAATTAAATTTCGGCGCTCAAAAAATCACTACTTATATTAAAGTAGAGAGGTAAAAGTGTAAAGAAAACGTTTATTTTATTTAATAAATATTTCCAGATTGTAAACCTGTTACTTTATCTTACTCAAAACTGCCAGCGTATCATACACTATTTACGCCTTTAATTGACACTTTAAAAGCAGATAATGCTAAGCACTAATTTAAGCTTAACTGTATTAAGCTTGCTCACCTTCTCTTTGATTACAAAGTTTAGACAGCGGTGAATGCTTTGAATACACAGACCCTAACGGATTTTCCATAAGGTTAAAAACTGCCCTATCTGCATGGTCATAAATCCCACGACGATAGCAGCGGCTGAAAGCGACTTAATAGTCATAAAAATAAGACTAAATCCAGCAATAACGATCACCCATTTAACAATTTGACCAAAATATAAACTGCCTACTATATTTTGTCTGGCTTGAGCACCGCTATAGCGAAATACAAACCAAGCAAAGACTGTTTGGGCTACCCAGTTTAGTAACGCCCCTAAAGCCACGCTTTTGGCGATAATAAACGCATAAGCGCTGTCATTGCTTGTCGTATTATTAAAAAAAGCAAAGTCAATTATCCAGGCAGCACCGATAATCACTAGAAGAACGAGGGCTCTAAGCCGAGCTTGTCGTCGTAGTTTTTGGCGTTGCAGCTCTTTTCTTTGCGATGCGCGTAGTGGCGCTTTTGATTGAATTGACATGGCTTTTCTGTAATACAAAACGCCGACTATTATAGAGAGCGCTTTTCCCTAAAGCAAGGAAAAAATATCGTTTTGTCAAATACTTTTTTTATACAACACTGTAAGCAATATTTAACAGCAACCTTAACAATACTCAACGTCAGCTTATACCGCTCTAGCCAATACACGTATTGATGTCTTTGGCCAAAGCTTGCCAGCCTGAGATAAAGTCGGTGGCGCCGCTCATGTCTTCTTGTTGCACTGTACTATTAATAGGTTTTAGTTTGCTGAGCACGCCTTGATTACTGTCTGCTTGCAACAGCATACACATGGTAGGCTTGGGGCGATTTTGTTTTAACCAATGAAATTGACTGGCTTTGGGTGGTAGGTGATGGTCTGAGGTAAGCGCCCCTGCTAAGCGTAAATTAAGGGCCGGCTCTATATAGTGAAAGGCATCATGATACGCCCAATAAGGTCGAGGCGATTTGCTGCTGACGAAAGCCTGTTGTACCGCACTGTCCATTTGCTGTGCGAAGCGTTGCACGTTGGCGGCATAAATCGCTTTGTACTCTGGATTGGCACGACTGTAAATTGCGCCCAGTGCTCGGGTGATGGCTTTGGCATTATTGGGATCTAGCCAAATGTGCGGATCTAAAGTGCCTTCAATGGGCTCTGCTTTGACATCACGCAGCGGCTCACGATGAAAAGCCTTTAGGCCAAATAAGCTAATGCTGTTATGAGTTTTTGCCAAAGGCTTGGCCAAATTGGACTCTAGCTGACTGCCAAACCAGATCACATAACGGCTGTCTTGTACCGTCTTCATATCGCTGGGGCTTAGGCTGCCATGATGGCCCACATCACCTGGATCTAATAAAAGCTTGCCTGAGGGCGCGCCCTTGGTGACCGCTTCACTGAGTAAAAACAAAGGATAGTTACTAATGGCAATCTGGGTATTGTCGCGTATGGCAGCAGGCAGCTGGTCAATCCCTATAGGGGCGGCGGCTGTTGATGGCGCCGCATTGGCAGAGGTTGTCAGTGCTGCGCTGGTTAATAACAGGGCCCCTACCCCGCGTGCTAACTGCTTTAAACGCACAGATAATGACTGTTTTGATAATAAAGAGTGTAAGGCGGTGTTAGGCTGAACTGGGAACATACTATTCTCTGTGATAAGGCAATTAATGATAAGCAGCTGGCAAATACTAATCAAATACTAATGACGCAGTGGCGAGCAGACGCGCGTAAGTAAGATAGCGTCAATAAACAGTATTCTCTATCTATACACAGATATGTTATACTATAACTAATATAATTTTAAGCATTTTTACAAATTTATTGAAAGGCCCACTTCTGAGGTGAGTTATGAGCGTATCTAGTAATGCCCCTGACGCAGTAATTAGCGCCCCCTGTGACCATCATGGCCCACACTTGCATGATGTGCATGCTTTAACTCAAGCCGAGATTGAGAATCGGCTATTGGCTGCTGAGCAACTTTGTGCGACTAAAGGCGCCCGTTTTACACCCTTAAGACGCACCGTTTATCAGCTGATTTTGCAATCTGATAAGCCGCTTGGTGCTTATGACTTAATCCAAAGCCTGCAAGACAGCCGCGCCCAAGATCAAGGCAATAAAGCCAAGATGGTGGCGCCGCCGACCATTTATCGAACCTTAGAGTTTTTGTTAGAATTCGGCTTTATTCATCAATTGACCTCACTGAATGCCTTTGTACCCTGTTGCCATCCCCGCGATGAGCACAATGCCGTATTCTTATTATGCAATGACTGTCAGCGGGTACAAGAATGTAGCGGCATGCCCGTTCAGGAGATTTCAAGCTACGTGAAGCAGCAAGCTGGCTTTGAGGTCAAACAAAGCGTGATGGAGCTTAAAGGGTTATGCCATACCTGCTCGCCAAGCCTAGCCGATGCGGTAGTGCAAGGATAGTCTATGAGCCTTATAAAAGAGCCTAACCCGCCTAAGGCCAGTGTTATACCCAGCGCTGGGATAAATATCACAAAGCTTGCCGCTGAGGTTAATGCTTCTGAGTCAACCTCAGTATTAATGCATTTGGACAACGTAGGCTTTAGCATTAGCGGCCGAGGCTTAGATAGACAAGAAGGTGTCTCTGAGCCGGCCAAAGGCAAACTCTCCGGCTGGCTTAACGGTGCCCGCTCTGCCAAAGCTAAGTCCTTAGCACTGGCTGATGACCCGGCACAAAAGGTGCTGCTAAGCAATATCAGTCTTAGTATTGAGCGCGGTGAGAAAATCAGCGTCATCGGCCCCAACGGCGCTGGCAAGTCCACCTTAATGAAGCTTATTTTGGGACTATTGACCCCCACTTCAGGACACATCAAACGCCATCCCAAGCTTGAGATTGGCTATGTACCCCAGAAATTTAGCATACCCGCCATACTGCCGCTACGAGTGCAAGACTTATTGGCACAGACCAAAAACCGGCTGACTGCTGAGCAGCAGGCCTTTTTGTATCAGCGTCTGTCCGTTACGCCTCTTCTTAAGAAGCAAGTTATTCATCTGTCAGGCGGTGAGACCCAGCGTATTTTGCTGGCACGCTCATTGCTCAGTAAACCCGACCTGCTTATCTTAGATGAGCCGATGCAAGGCTTAGATCCTGAAAGCGAGCGCTGGCTGTATGAGTTTATCGATGACTTACCACCTTTTTTGCAGTGTGCCATGGTGGTGGTCTCCCATGATTTACACTGGGTGATGCGTGGCAGTCGCCGAGTCATTTGTCTCAATAAACACATCTGCTGTGAAGGGCAGCCCAGCGATTTGGGCGTATCTCAAGAATTCAAAAAGCTTTTTGGTCATCAATACGAGCAGCCCTATATTCATCAGCCGCACGAGTGTCAGCATCATGCACCGCATGAGCATTGAGCCTAGGTACGATATATCTTTGGCCGTTTGAAACTGGGCTGTTTAATCATGGGCTGCCGCTTGCGTGTTGCGAGTCCTACTTCTTCTGTAACCTTTGTGGAATAACCGCGTTTATGCTAACTGAATGGCTTGATATCATTGCGCCTGCTTGGATTGCTGGCAGCTTATTGGCCTTATTATCGGCGCCTTTGGGCTGCTTGGTATTGTGGCGGCGTATGTCGTTTTTTGCTGATGCGCTCGCTCACGGTACGTTGTTTGGGGTGGCACTGGCCGCCTTGTGGCATCTGCCCTTTGGCATAGGGATTGCTTTGGTCAGTGTGTTGGTGGTGGTCGGCCTATTGTGGCTCGAAGATGTGCGCCTGCCCAATGATGCGCTACTGGCTGTCGTCTCGGTAACCTTATTGTGTCTGGGACTGCTCACCTTAACGCAGCTAACCCAGATGCAATCTAATGTGCTCAGTTATTTATTTGGCAACCTGCTTGAGGTAAGCTGGACTGATTTACCATTATTGTCGGCCTGTGTCGGCGTGGGTATTGTTGTTTTGGCTGTGATTTGGCGCCCGCAAGTGATTTTGGCCACCCATCCTGATTTGGCACAAGTGGCGGGTATTAAAGCCACCCGTCAGCGCTTGTTTTTTATGGGCGTGTTGGCTGGATTTTGTGCGCTGGCGCTCCAAGCGGTGGGCAGCTTATTAATTAGCGGTCTGCTTATTTTACCGGCGCTGACTGCCCGATTATTCGCCCATTCACCGAAACAAATGGTGATTATCGCCGTCATCTTGGCACAGCTTGCTGTCACCGGCGGGGTTTGGGGCAGTGTCTTACTTGATATTCAAACCGGTTTGGCCATTGTATTGGGATTGGCCTTGGCATTTTTTGCCGCTTTTGTCGCATCTCGCGCCCTCTAGTCGCCTTTTGGTTACGGTTTAATTTTTTGGGAGTTTGCCATGGCGCCATTGCCTCACTCTGTTAGCCCACGTCATACACAAGTCGCTGACAACGGTCGTCTTTCCGAGCCAACCGACTGTCATCCGCCCACTGAGATAAGCACAGACGATGGTATGGTCAATATATTACAGTTGACCGATTTACATCTGTATTTTGACACGCCCAAAGCTACCCATGAGCAAGATATCAACAAAGACTTGGCTCATCAGACCATAACCGGTATTTGTCAAAATAACAGCGCCAAGCGTGGCAACCCCCACAGTGCGGATGTGATTAACCATAGTGTCACACCAGTTATCCATAATTACGCAAGCTTCGAGGCATGTTTGACACAAGCGTTAAGCGAGGATGTGCGCTGTGATTTAATTGTCGTTACCGGAGACTTGGTGAGTGAGATCCATCCGCAGCTCTACCAGCATCTATATCAAAGACTACACCAAAGTGGCATTCCCTTTGCTTGTATCGCTGGTAATCATGATGTCACCGATGAGATTGGTAAGGATCTGCCTTTTGAGCAGCGCAGCTTTGAGCCGCATGAGCCTGACTCTAGATTGCTGTCTCGCTATAGTATGAAGCTTAATGGCTGGGAAATACTTTTTATAAATAGCTGTGTACCGGGGCAAATCTTTGGCCGTATAGGTAACAAAAATCTGTACTGGCTCTCTCAAAAATTAGCAAATAGTCATCATCCTGTCATAATTGCCATGCATCATCACCTGCTTCCAATGCACTCCGCTTGGATAGATGCGCACATTACCCAAGATGCTACTGAGTTTTGGCAAACCGTCGCCCCCTTTAATGCCTTAAAAGCTGTGGTAGGCGGTCATGTGCATCAAAGCTCAACGAGGAGCTACCAAGGCGTTCAGTTATATAGCACGCCCTCAACAGGCTATCAATTTAAGCCTGGCTGTGATGACTTTACTTTGGATGATGAGGCAAAACCCGGCTATCGCTGGCTGAGCTTAAAAGCCAATGGTACCTTGCAAAGCTGGGTAGTTAGGCTTGAAGATAATGCAGGATAATCAACTTCAAATTTATAGTCACTCCATGATAATTGCCGCCTTACTATTGAAAAAAGGGGCAAAAGACCTCATATAATTGTCCTAGTAATAAAAAAAGAAATGTGATATAAGAGTCAATTATTTTTATTTGGCACCCCCTACAAAATGGATATAGGAAACTGTCATGAATCAAACTGCTACTGACGACCTAACTTTTAAGCCTTATGAAGCTAAAGCAGATGAAGAGTACATGTCAGATGCCCAGCTTGAACATTTTGAAAATATTCTTAAGACATGGAAAGCACAGCTGGTAGGCGATGCTGAAAGTACTAAGACTTATATTCAAGATGAGTCGGCTTCATTATCAGACACCAACGACCGCGCCACTCAAGAAGAAGAGTTTGCGTTAGCACTGCGTACTCGTGATCGCGAGCGTAAGCTTATCCGTAAAATTGACAAATCATTGGCTGAGATTAACAGCGGCGATTATGGTTTTTGCCAAACTTGTGGTGTAGAAATCGGTTTGCGCCGCTTAGAAGCACGCCCTACCGCAACACAGTGCATCGATTGCAAAACTTTGGCTGAAATCAAAGAACGTCAAAACTGGGGCCATTCATAATCAATACCGATTGCCCCGTTAAGTTTTTGTGATGCCAGTATCAATACTCAACAGGCCTGCCGCTACTTTTACGAAGCCAGCTGTGGGCCGTTTTGCTCCCTCCCCCACAGGTGCGCTGCATTTGGGCTCGTTAACCACAGCCATTGCCAGCTATTGTCATATCAAATCTATCGGCGGCTGCTGGCTGCTACGTATCGAAGACACTGACCATCAGCGCTGTTTGCCTGAATTTAGCCACCAAATCTTACTCGATCTAGAGCGCCTAGGACTACACTGGGATGGCGAGGTGTGGTATCAATCTCAGCGTGAAGCCATTTATAATGAGCTGCTCGAAGACACCTTATTGCCGCGCGTTTATGGCTGCCAATGCTCACGTAAGCAGTTAGCGGGACATGAGATTTATCCCAGATACTGCTTGCCCGAGGCTTCCTTACGCCGCCATGTTGACCAAAAAAGCCAAAGCTTGGCAGGCAAAAAGGTACGCATTGAGCTGCCTGATTACAGTATTGGGTTCTTAGATGGCATTCAAGGCATGCAGTGGGCCAATCCGCAGCGACGCTTAGGTGATGTGGTACTGCGCCGCGCCGATGGCACCATAAATTACTTTTTGGCCGCCAGTGTCGATGATGGCCTACAAGGCATTACCCATGTGATGCGTGGCCTAGATATCTTGCCGCTCACCTCAGCCCAAATTGCAATTATGCAGTACCTAACGCTACCAGCAGTCGCACACTGGTATCACCTGCCCTTGGTGGAAAATCAGTACGGCCAAAAGCTGTCTAAACAGAATCTAGCCACCCCCATTGATACCTCAAGCAAGCACCATTGTCAGCGGTTAATCCAGCACGCACTGCTGTTGTTAAAACAGCCTAAAGTCGAGATAGATACCCCTGAGCTGATGCTCAAGCAAGCCACTCAGCAGTGGCAACATACCCCACTACACAACCAAAGCCGCTTAGGCCGCAGCTCATAAGCTGTGCCAAATGCAGCTCTCTATGCCCGATGATATGCCACCCTTAGCCCAGCCATGTGCGCTACCGGCGAACCGCTCTCCTTTATTTTAAAAATCACAGCAAAAAAATAAGCTTAATAGCAATCTATTAAGCTTATTTTTGTCTTGAACAAAACGGCTAATTTATCCCAGCATCCCCATTAGCACGGACACTTTAATAGCCTCTATTAATAGTGACGGCACTGTGCTGACGGGATTTGTGGACTGAGTTTATAGATGTTTAGTAGTAAGCCAACCATGATTAAACTCACCAACATAGAGGAACCACCATAGCTAAAGAAAGGCAGAGTCAAGCCCTTGGTCGGCATCAGCCCCATGTTCATACCTGAGTTAATAATGCCCTGACCGATAAAGATGGTCGCAAAGCCAAAGGCAGTATAACTTAAGCGCATCTGGCGATTTTTTAGCGCAATATAGCTGATGCGCATCGCACTGACAATAACCATCGCCTCCAAAAACAATACCGTCAATACGCCAACAAAGCCCAACTCTTCGGCAGTAATCGCCAATAAAAAGTCAGTGTGGGCCTCAGGCAAATGCGCCAATTTTTGGACACTCTCACCATAGCCTACCCCAGTAATTTCACCACGGCCAAAAGCAATCAAACTGCGGGCCAACTGATAGTCAGAGCCTTGGATATCATCAAAGGGATCTAAGAAGGAGCTGGCTCGCGTCATCCGGTATTCTTGGAACATAACCGCATAGGCGGCCCCAATTAATACCCCAATTAATAAGAAAATAGACTGACTGCGCGGCGCTCCCGCCACAAAAAATATGGCCAAGATGGTACCAATGATGATGACCAAAGACCCAAAGTCAGGCTGTGACAAAAACAGCGCCGCTAAGATTGTCACCACGATACCCATACGGGCAATACCACCATAGCCTTGACGCACTTCATTGCCACGGCGTACCACAAAGTCTGCGGTGAACAACACCATGACCAACTTAACCAGCTCAGCGACTTGGAAATTAAAAGAGCCCAGCTCAATCCAGCGCTTTGAGCCATTAATAGCATCACCAAACGCTAAAGTTGCCAACAGCAATAATATGACCACCACCAACGCTGAAGCCAGCGACAGCATGTCATAAATCCAAGGCAGGCGCACCTTATAGGCCATAAAGCCGGCCACCAGACCCATGGTCATATACATTAATTGGTGGTTAAAGAAGTACAACTGGTCAATATCGTGCATATTGGCAAAAGGAATGGAGGCCGATGCCACCATAATTAGGCTCAGTACCATCAAGCTACCGACACTGGCCAGCAGCACGCTACTGGCTGACGGCCATGAAAATACGCCTGTTTTGTCACGCTTACGTTTGGAGAGAGCATTGGGGGTATAACCCGATGCATTAGCAGTATTTTTTGCCATAGAAGATCAACTGTACTTAAAACTGTATGTTAAATGAGGATAAAGACCAAGCCTCTATCTTTTTATAAGTACCTAACACGTGATAAAGCGCGATATGTTAGGCAATTATTAAACGGTCAAACTAATCTTTGAGCTTACCCACCAGCTCACAAAAGTGCTCACCACGCTTAGCATAGCTAGGATACTGATCTAAGCTGGCACAAGCAGGCGATAATAAAACGGCAGTTACTTGTGATAGGCTGCTCGATAATAAGCTGTTTGCTTTCGTCATCGCCTGAGCCAAGTCGTGGCACTGATGAGTCTCGACATCACCACTTAAATTGGCCTGCTGCAAATGCGACTCTATTAGCTCGGCATCTTGTCCTATCAGTAGGATTTGGCTGACGTATTTATTAATTAAAGGCACAAGCTCGCCAAACTGCTGACCTTTGCCCTGCCCGCCTAAAATCAGCATCAACTTGGTCTTAGCGCCACTTTGATTGCCATACACTGAGCCTAAACCCAAAATGGCCGCCAAAGTTGAGCCGACATTGGTGCCTTTAGAATCATTGAAATAATCCACGCCCGCCACATTATCCACAAATTGACAGCGGTGTGGCAGTCCAGAAAACTCTTGTAACGTTTTTAACATGCTCTGTTTTGGCAAGCCAGCAAGCTCCCCAAGCGCCAAGGCAGCTAACGCATTAACCAGATTATGCTTGCCTTTAACTTTCAGCTGATCTGCGGCCAATAACTTCTCAGTGCCTTTGGCCAAATAAATGCGCCCATCGCCTTCTGTAATTAGACCATATTCGCCCAAATCAGGGGCGCCAGATCCGACACTTAGACGCGGCGTATTATCCGCAATTAAAGGGCGAGACAAGGCATCATCACGGTTAACCACGACCGACTGTGCCCCTTGGAAGATACGGTGCTTGGCTTGATGGTAGCCGAGCATATCACCATGACGGTCTAAATGATCCGGCGACATATTAAGCACAGTGGCCACTTTTGCGCCAAGATTGGTCACTGTCTCTAGCTGAAAGCTCGACAACTCTAATACCGCAAGCTGCATGGCCTCACCAAGCGCCTCATCTTCTAATAGGCTCAGCGCCGGTACCCCAATATTGCCACCAACGCCCACATTCACACCCGCATCTTTGGCCATTTTACCCACCAAAGTGGTGACGGTACTTTTGGCATTAGACCCGGTAATGGCAACAATCGGCGCCTTGCACGCTTCTTTAAACAGCTGAATATCACTCACAATGGCAATGCCAGCCTGTTTAGCCGCCGCCACAGCCGGTGTCGCCAGCGATACCCCTGGGCTAATAATGATACGTGAGGCTTGTAACAACAGTTCTGCATCAATGTCACCAAATGCACGAATGCTGATATTCGGCTCTAACTGCTCAGCAAGCTTAGGGGCGCTATTGCCATCAGTTACCGCCACCTTATAGCCGCGGCGGGCCAGATAGTTGGCTGTGGCCAAACCTGATTGACCCAGACCGATTACCACCTGTAGCCCCTCGCCTTTTTGAATCAGGCCACCACTTTGTGGCTCAGTTTGATCTGTGTGCGCAGGGGTGTAATGCGACACCGCATCTTTTTCGCTACTATGGCTTCGATGAGGCGTGCGGGTATGTGACACATAGTCTGTGCTTTGTTGGTTCTGGGATGGGGTAACGGTTGGGTCAGTACTCATGGTCTGTCCTTGTCTCTTTATTGTGATATGATGCACCCATTTTTTTGTAGCAATTGGTAACTATGACTGCCACAATAGCACTCATAACTTCCTAGGCTTACTTAGTTTGGCCAACTTGTGGCGCGCTGTGTGTTTCCACAGGGCGGCTTAATAATGATAAAATAGCCACATAGGTCAGGGTGTGGGCACAAGGTATTTATTCTACCATGACCCCTGCCTCAATAGACTTAATTTACTGACGTTTTGTTGCACTAAAAAGCGTTTTTTTTGGCATTAAGGTCAATAAAAATCTGCTTAAATGACAAAGCCTTTGTCCCATACTGGCGGATACTTCTCTTTGGCAGTCAACTGTAAAACTATAGTTAACTGTGAGTTGAACGTCATTTCATCTTAGCACCACTTTTGTGCTGTGAATATTTTATGAGAATCTTGCTGCCGGAGCGCATGCGCTATAAAACGTATGTTGCTTAATACAGTCTACCCTAAATTTGGAACACTGTTTAGCACCGCTACCTGATCTTATGAAAATCACAGTGATTTGATAGATAACCTAACAAATAATCGATTCAAACCTATGACAGTACTTTCAATAAATACGCTACGAGACGAGTGGTTTTCAAATGTGCGGGGCGATGTGCTTTCTGGACTGGTGGTCGCCTTGGCCCTCATTCCAGAAGCCATTGCCTTTTCTATTATTGCAGGCGTAGATCCGAAAGTGGGGCTATACGCTTCCTTTTGTATCGCCGTCGTCATCAGCTTCGTCGGTGGCCGCCCCGGTATGATTTCAGCAGCCACCGGAGCAATGGCCTTGGTCATGGTGACCTTGGTGGCAGATCATGGCTTACAATACCTGCTCGCTGCCACTTTATTGTGCGGTGTCATTCAGTTTTTTATGGGGGTATTTAAGCTCGGTAACCTCATGCGCTTTGTGTCGCGCTCTGTGGTTATTGGCTTTGTTAATGCGCTGGCCATTTTAATCTTTATGGCGCAGCTACCAGAGCTCAACCCTGCGGTAGATAGAGTCGGCTTACCGGTGTATATCATGACCGCAGCAGGTCTGGCCATTATCTATGGTTTTCCACTGATTCCAAAAATCGGTAAACTTATCCCCTCACCGCTGATTTGCATTGTTGGCTTGACTGCCGTGGCGTTGTACATGGGATTAGATATCCGTAACGTCGGCGATATGGGCGAGCTGCCTGATACGCTGCCGATGTTTTTGTTGCCTGATATCCCTTTAACCCTAGATACCTTGCTGATTATCGCCCCCTACTCCATCGCTTTGGCTATTGTCGGTCTGCTTGAGTCGATGATGACCGCAACCATCGTTGATGACTTGACCGATACCACCAGTGACAAAAACCGTGAGTGCCGTGGCCAAGGTATTGCCAACGTTGCGTCAGGTTTTTTCGGTGGTATGGCTGGTTGTGCCATGATTGGTCAGTCTGTGATTAACGTAAAATCAGGCGGCCGTACCCGCTTATCGACTTTTATCGCAGGCGTTGTGCTGCTCATTATGGTGGTTTTCTTAAGCGACTGGGTGAGTCAAATCCCAATGGCAGCGCTGGTCGCCGTGATGATTATGGTATCTATTGGTACCTTTAACTGGGAGTCGCTGCGTGAGTTTAAGACCCATCCTGTCTCTTTTAACGTGGTGATGGTGGCCACCGTAATCACCACAGTATTTACGCATAACTTGGCGTATGGGGTATTGGTTGGGGTGTTGTTATCTGCGCTGTTTTTTGCCAATAAAATTGGGCAATTTTTAAGCGTATTAAGTGAATACGATGAAACCAATAACACCCGTTATTACTATGTTCACGGCCAAGTGTTCTTCAGCTCCACCACTCAATTCTTAGACAGCTTCGACACCAAAGAGGCGCTTGATCAAGTGGTGATTGATGTGAGCCAAGCGCATTTTTGGGATGTGACTGCGGTTGATACCTTAGATAAGCTGGTGATTCGTTTTCAACGCGAAGGGATTGATGTTAAAGTGGTGGGACTCAATAGTGCAAGTCGCACCCTAATTGATAAATTCTCAGTGCACGATCGCCGTGATATTGGTCTGTTAGATTAATGACCATGAGCTTATTTATTTGATGCTTAATAAGATGCTTATAAATAGATAAACACTGAGTTTATTAAAGTTTTGGTTATAAATCCTGCTTTGGCATTGCCTGAGTGGGATTTTTAGTTTACGTTATCTCTATGCCTGTTAAGCTGAGTGAGTGATATGAGTAATTTACGCCCTGATAGTGTGATTGCCTGCCTAGATTGTCCCAGCCACGTCCAAGCTGTGCTCAATGCCAGTCTGTGGGCGGCCAAAATGCTGCAAGCACCCGTAGGCTTGCTACATGCTGCACCCAGCGTACACCGCAAAGCAGCTGTGGATTACTCCGGCTGCCTGGTGGCAGATGATGGCAATCACTTGCTAAACCAGTTGGCTTTAGAAGAAAAAGACAGCAATGGTAAGTTACGTGATCAAGGCAGACTACTGTTAAAGCAGGCCGAAAGCTACTGTGAGCAGCAGCAAGGTCGGTATCAGCACCATTTGTATACCGTGCACCGCCACGCTTCCATTGCCGAAAGCTTAGATTATGTCGATGAAAGTGCACAATTGGTGGTCATTGGTCATCAAGTCACCTGTAAAGACACGTTGTCACAATTGATACGTGCCAGCCGCTGCCCCACCTTGGTCACTCATGAAACCTTTAAAGCCCCCAAGACAGCTTTGTTCGCCTTCGACAATCGACCCACCTGTCATGCACTACTAGACTGGCTATGTAGCAATGCCTTGGTGCGCAATACCAGCTTACATGTGGTTATGGTTGGTGAAGAGAATGAGCGCAATAAAGATGCGCTACGGGAAGCCTATGCCCGCCTTACCCAGTCAGGTATCCAGTGTAAAAAGGCGCTGATTGAAGGCCGTGATGTGACGGCAGCCTTGATGTATTATCAGCAGCAACATGAGCTGGATATGCTCATTACTGGCGCCTTTGGCGAGTCAAGACTGCATGAGTTTTTGCATGGCAGTAACACTCGAAAACTCTTAAGTGCCAGTCGCACCCCTTATTTACTCTATCCTCGAATGTAGCCTGTGTGATGGCTTATAGGCCATCACCTTATCTAGGCTTGATTGAGTCTAAAACTAGACACTCCTTTATGATCTTTAATTTCTTAACAAGAAACAGCTAAATCTAGCTTTCACAAATTAGTCACTAATGGCTAACCTTATACAATCAAACTTCGCTATAATAATTCGGTTATTGGCTGATATGGTGCAACATATTTTGGTGCATTATAGGGTTTTATGCACTATTTTGATGCAATTTAAGCCCCAAAAACGTCTTCCCCCTTCGTTTTTGGTTGGCACAATTCTTGAAACAATGACATCAAAGTGATCAGTGCTTGTGGTATCGATAAATGGTGACATTCACCTATCACTCCAGACACTATCAGAATCATTAATAAGGACTTCCTATGAAATTGATTACAGCTGTATTAAAGCCTTTTAAACTAGATGATGTGCGTGAAGCACTCTCTGAAATCGGTGTAAAAGGTGTAACCGTCACTGAAGTTAAAGGCTTCGGGCGCCAAAAGGGTCATACTGAACTGTACCGCGGTGCAGAATATGTGGTCGACTTTTTACCCAAAGTAAAAGTAGAAGTTGCGGTGACTGACGAGATGGTAGAGCCTGCCATCGAAGCGATTACTCGCATTGCAAGCACTGGCAAAATTGGTGATGGTAAGATTTTTATATCCCCACTTGAGCAAGTTATTCGTATCCGTACTGGCGAAACGGGTCCTGACGCTATCTAAGCTGTGATTATGACAGCGCTCATTTCGGTTATTTAAGAGCAACGTCTTAAATGACCACTATAAATGATATTAAGCCACTATCCGATCGCATTCCAAGGGGGAATCATCATGGAAAACCAGATTTTTGAACTACAATACGCTCTCGACACCTTTTATTTTTTAGTGTGTGGCGCCTTAGTCATGTGGATGGCGGCAGGATTTGCCATGCTAGAGGCAGGCCTAGTTCGCTCTAAAAACACCACCGAAATTTTAACCAAAAACATCGGCCTTTTTGCCATTGCTTGTACCATGTACCTCATTTGTGGCTATCATATTATGTATGATGGCGGCTTCTTCTTAAATGGTATTTCTGGCGGCGAAACGCTCGTGGCTGATGCTTTAGCAGACTCTGCAAAAAATGGTTTTGAGGGAGATGCGGTTTATTCAGCTGCCTCTGACTTCTTCTTCCAAGTGGTCTTCGTCGCTACCTGTATGTCTATCGTATCAGGCGCAGTAGCAGAACGTATGAAGCTGTGGGTATTTTTCGCCTTCGCTATTGTGATGACCGGATTTATTTATCCTATGGAGGGTAGCTGGACTTGGGGCGGCAATGCGGTACCTTTTATTGGTGAGCTAAACTTCGTCGATTTTGCAGGCTCAGGCATTGTTCATATGGCGGGTGCAGCAGCGGCCCTAGCAGGCGTGTTGTTACTTGGCGCTCGTAAAGGAAAATATGGCAAAAATGGCGAAATCCGTGCCATTCCTGGGGCAAATTTACCCCTTGCTGCCTTAGGTACCCTTATCTTATGGTTAGGTTGGTTTGGCTTTAATGGTGGCTCTGTATTGAAGCTTGGTGATATTGCCAGCGCAAACTCGGTGGCAATGGTGTTCTTAAATACCAATGCTGCTGCTGCAGGTGGCGCTATCGGTGCTCTATTACTTGCACGCTTAATCTTTGGTAAAGCTGATTTGACCATGCTCTTAAACGGTGCGTTAGCAGGTTTAGTTGCCATTACTGCAGGTCCAGATACCCCAACACCACTACTGGCCACTGTGTTCGGTATGATGGCAGGTATCATTGTGGTTTGCTCAATTCTAATCTTAGACAAAATGAAAATTGATGACCCCGTTGGTGCTATCTCAGTGCATGGCGTGGCCGGCTTCTTTGGGGTGATGATTGTGCCACTGACCAATGATAGTGCCACGTTCCTAGGTCAATTAGGCGGCGCTGCGGTTATCTTCGGTTGGGTATTTGTGTGTAGCTTGATTGTTTGGAGCGTACTTAAAGCGGTGGTCGGTCTACGTATCTCTGAAGAAGAAGAGTATGAAGGCGCTGATATTGCTGAATGTGGTCAAGAAGCTTATCCTGAGTTTGTTAACTAGACTGCGTCATAACCCAGTTATTATCTACCAGTTATTATCTATAAGTCAGTTAACAACGACAGTCGATGACACCCAAATGTAAAACAAAAAAAGGCGCCTTAGGGCGCCTTTTTTTGTGCGTGACTTACTTAAACTTCATCACACCTAAGCCTGTATCCAGCGCACAATGCGCTCCTCCAACTCATCTTCATTCACAAAATCTTCACTGACACAGCGGCCTGCCACCCCCACGCCTGCCCGACGCATACCCTGTCGGGTCAATTCAATATCTTGGGTAAGCAGTAAGTGCCAGCTGGGCAGCCCCTCTCCCAAGTAAATACGTTTATAAGCACAATTGCTGGGCAGCCACATCATATCTGGCAGCTTATCTGCGGTCAAAGACACACACTCAGGCACGAACTGCTGACGGTGCTCATAGTTGGAGCAATAGCCGGTACTACAATCAAGTAGCTTACACGCCACATCCGTGTACTCTACTTCGTATGGCTCATCTGGATCGTCCAAAAACTTCTCCAAACAGCAGCCCCCACAGCCATCACATAAAGCCTCCCATTCAGCTGTGCTCAGCTCATGTAGCGGATAATGTTGCCAAAAATTAGCTCTTAACTGCGCTTCACTCACGATAATTCCTCGTTATATGGTTCAGATTAGTGCCACCTAACAACACCAGCACGATTTTTGTGATTGACATGTGGCCTAATTATAAACAGCAGCCTAATCGATTCACGCAGGCGAATCAATACAAACCGATAGCAAACAGTAAACCGTGTTCACATTTCTTTAATCGAAACAGGCCGCTATCTTTGTTATGTTATGAGGGGTTATAACGCAAATATTTAATCAACTGCTTCTCATAAAAACAATAACCCCATAATCAATAAGGAAATAACATGAGTATCAAAACCTACGAAATCAAAACCACAGCAGACTATGGCATGGAGCTTATCAGCTATATAGCACTACCTGAATCAGCCACTGATGAGAGCTCAGTGCCCGGTATTTTAGTAGCGCCCGAATGGTGGGGGGTGGTCGAGCACCCTCGCGAAGTGACTGAACGTCTGGCCAAGGCAGGTTTTGCTGCCATTGCGATGGACATTTATGGTGAAGGTAAACTGACCACTGATGCCGCCCAAGCCAATGAATGGATGACTCAAATGTTAGAGGATCAAGACAAGCTGATGGGCCGCTGCCGCGCTATTTTAAATGACTTTGCCGATCAACTGCCCGTAGATGGCAAACGCCTAGGCGTAGTGGGTTATTGCTTCGGAGGCAAAATAGCACTGGATATGGCCCGTGAAGGCATGCCAGTAAAAGCCGTCGCCACTTTCCATGGCAACCCTACCCCAAAACAGCCTGCCGAAAAAGGTAGGTTTACCGCCAAAGCTCTCATCGCTCATGGCCGTGATGACAGCATGGTGTCGATGCAGGCCATTGATGGCTTAAAGCAAGAGCTTGATAATGCGGGTGTGGACTACACCGTAGACGTCTATGATGATGCCAAGCATGGCTTTACCAACCCTAATGCGGACAAACGCGCTGAAGAAAACGGGGTAGACTTGGGCTATAACGAAAAAGCGGCGAACCAAAGCTGGGATAAGATGATTGACTTTATGACGGCAAATTTAAAATAAGCAGCTGTCGGGGCACTCTCTGACTTTGCCAAAATTAGCCATCTTACATTTTGGCTATATCTATCATGAAATAAAGGCGCTCGCTGCCACAGTTGAGCGTCTTTATTTTGTGCTGTATTTATCTTACATAGCAATGTGCCAACCTCAGCCACAGCGCATCTTAAAGCCGAATAGTGTAAACTTAAGCGAATGCGCAAAAACTAGATAAAGGTTAATTGAGTAATGATACAAAACCCGAGTATTCAGTGGTTCCCAGGCCACATGAACAAAGCCCGTAACGAAATCAAAGAAATCATGCCCGATATGGATGTGGTCATTGAAGTTATTGATGCCCGCATTCCATTTAGTAGTGAAAACCCCATGGTTGCTGCCCTACGTAGTAATGAGGCAGGCTTTCAAAAACCGGTGATTAAAATTCTCAACAAAGCGGATCTTGCTGACCCAGAACTCACACAGATTTGGATTGAACAATTAGAACAACAAAGCCAAGTTAAAGCCATCGCCTGTGATGACAACAAGGCTAATGACGTCAAGCGTATCATACAGATGTGTAAAGACCTGATACCCAATAAAGTCGGCACAGGACGTCAAATTAAAGTGCTGATTATGGGAATTCCTAATGTCGGTAAATCAACGCTGATCAATACGTTGGCAGGTCGTAGTATCGCCAGAACCGGTGACGAGCCAGCGGTCACCAAGTCACAACAGCTGATCAAAATTGATGACGACATCATGCTCTATGACACGCCAGGTATGCTGTGGCCAAAAATCGAAAACCCCAACTCAGGCTTTCGCTTAGCCGCCACAGGGGGTATCAAAGATACCGCTTTTGACTTCTCTGATGTGGCCGGCTACACCGCTGAATATCTCATTAAGGCCTATCCTGAGCTGCTAAAAGAGCGTTATAAAATTGATGAGCTGCCGCAGAGCGATTGGGAGTTCTTCGAGATGGCTGGGCGCAATCGCGGCTTTTTGAAAAAAGGCGGCTTGGTAGATACTTACCGGATGTCTGAGATTTTGATTAACGAGCTGCGTAGTGGTCAACTGGGGCGTATTACGCTTGAGACGCCTGCCATGCGTATCGAGGAGGACAAGTTGGTTGAGCAGCTGCGCGCCGAGGCCGAAGAGCGCAGATTGGCCAAGATTGAAGAAAAAAAGCTACGTAAAAAACGGGCGCGTAAGAACCGTAAATAGGTGGATGATGCGTTAACAGTTTTCGTATTCTGAGTTGGGTTATTGAGTTAACCCAGCTCTTTTTTGGTCATGCAAAATTCTAATTTGCCCCCATATAAGTAGCTTAACCTTAATAAGACAGTCGCCTTTATGAGCCAGCCAATCGCTAACGTAAACACCAATATTAATACCAGCACCAGTACTAATACCAACACCCATCTCAAGCCACACACCTTTAATCACAGTGACGCTGAGCTCACCGACTTTGCTCCGCGCATTCTAAATTGGTTTGATATAAGCGGTCGTCATGACTTGCCATGGCAACAGCATAAGACAGATACCCCAAACCCCTATATCGTTTGGTTGTCTGAGGTGATGCTACAACAAACCCAAGTCACCACAGTTATTCCCTATTTTCAGCGTTTTATAACGTCGTTTCCCACCGTACAAGATTTGGCCAATGCTCAGTGGGATACAGTGGCTGAACACTGGGCAGGGCTTGGCTACTATGCCCGTGCTCGCAACTTGCACAAAGGCGCCAAGCAGCTGGTCGAAATTATTAAGACAACAGGCCTCTTTCCACAAACCGTTGAAGATTGGGAGGCGATTTCAGGTGTGGGTCAGTCTACGGCTGGGGCGATTGTGGCCATGGGCCTACATGGCTATGGGGTGATCTGTGACGGTAACGTCAAACGGGTGATTACCCGCTGGGCCGGTATTGATGGCGATATCACTAAGTCTGCGACCAATAAAGCGTTGTGGGCATTAGCTGAGCGTCTGACCCCTACTGAGGATAGCGGACATTTTGCCCAAGCGATGATGGATATGGGCGCCACCTTATGTACCCGCCGTCACCCAAGCTGCGAGGTCTGCCCTATAAATAGTGATTGCATTGCTTATGCAGAGGGTAAGCAAGACTTTTATCCTGTTAAAGCCAAAAAGAAAGCCAAACCGAGCAAGTTTAGCAAGGTGATATTGATTCAAAATGTGCAGGGCGAATTATTATGGTTACAGCGTCCTGATAGTGGCATTTGGGGCGGTCTATGGGTATTGCCGATGCAATTTGAAAAAAAGACACAGGGTAAAACAGTGATTAGCACCAGCTTGCAAGAGGCAGCATATGAATCAGAAAATACGTTGGCCGAGCAGATTATCGATAAATGGATAGCCGATAATAACGGACAGCTACAGCTGCAATCCATCAGTGCAGAGCTATTTGATGACGCACCTATCAAACATACGCTGACCCACTTTCATTGGTATTTGCAGCCGCAAGCACTGCCTTTGACGCCCGCTCAAAGCCAAGAGCTGAGTGCAACACTGGCGGACGCTGGCATTCACTTTGTTTGGCAGACTGCCACGCATGCCAAGGCCCATCTAGGACTGCCTAAGGCGATGCTCAAAATATTACAAAGCTTAGCGTAGGCTGTTTCAGAGCGGCAGCCCTTATGAGCGCCGCCTCTAGGCTCATAATCACAGTTACTTTAACATACTGAGTCGCCATCGACTTTAACGGTATTTATTGTTAAAGTGTTTTGACCACAAACTTAAAAAATATTCAGTGACAAACAATTGAGACTCTTTAGTATGTTAAACAGCCCCTCTCTACCTCATCAAATCGACACTCAGCCCAGCAAAAAGTTGACCTTATTAAAAAGCACCTTGGCGTTGGTACCCGCCATTATTTTGGCCAGTTGTGCCAGTCAAGCACCAATACAGCAAGTGCCCATTCAAAAGCCAGCCCCTGTGATTGTGGTTAAACCGCAGCCTACCCCGCAGCCAAAACTCCAGCCTGCGCCGCAGCCACAAGCTAGCTATAGCAGCTTCTCAGAGTGGAAATCAAATTTTAGCCGCCGTGCGATGAGTCAAGGCTATAGCGCTTATGATGTCAGCCGTATTTTAGACTCTGCTCAATTAAATCAACAGGTTATTTCACTGGATTCAAACCAAGCAGAATTCGTTAAAATGCCTTGGGATTATGCCGATTCGGCAGTATCGGGCGGCCGAGTTAGCAGTGGTAAGAGCAAGTTTAATGAGCAAAGAAGCCTATTGTCCCGCCTTGAGTCACAATATGGGGTCAATGCAGAAATCATCGCTGCCATTTGGGGCATGGAGTCCTCTTATGGTGCAGTCACCGGCAACAGCTATATCCCAAGCTCGCTGGCCACGCTCGCCTTTGAAGGCCGTCGCCGTCAGTGGGCTGAAGATCAGCTATTGGTCTTAATGCAGCTTATCCAGCATGGTGATATCTATCCCTCTCAGCTGAATGGGTCTTGGGCCGGTGGTATGGGTCATACCCAGTTTATCCCTGGCACTTGGCTGGCCCAAGGCGTAGATGGTGATGGCGATGGCCGTCGTAGCCCTTGGGTTACTGCTGATGCCTTATCTTCAACGGCCAACTACTTAAGCAACTCAGGCTGGATGCGCGGCTTATCGCCATTTTATGAAGTGACTTTACCCGCCTCATTTGATTACAAGCTGTTGGGTCAAAAAATGCCCGGTTCAACGTGGCGCTCTATGGGCATTACCCCTATTGACGGTGCCTATTTAGATGCAGGCACGCCATTTGAGATGTGGCTACCTGCCGGTAAAGACGGCCCTGCGCTACTATTAAGCCCAAACTTTGATGTGATTAAAGTGTATAACAACTCCTCCAACTATGCGCTGGGTGTTAGCTTATTGGGCCGCGCCATCAATGGTCAGCCGGGTATCCAAAAAGCTTGGCCTCGTTATGAACAGCCGTTAACCAGCGCTCAAGTACGCAACTTACAGCAGCGTTTAACCAGTGCCGGCTATGACACCAAAGGTATCGACGGTATCATGGGCACCAATACCCGTAACGCTTTTGCCAAATGGCAGGCGGCCAATGGCCAAACTGCAGATGGCTTTGTCACTCAGCGCAGTGCATCCGCTTTAATCTGGTAATACTGTAACCGTTATCAGCTAGCCCCATCGTCAAGGCTTTTAATCGCTAAAATCGGGGCAAAAAAAAGCCGCTTATCTTGATTTAAGATAAGCGGCTTTTTCGATGCAGTTTTATGATGACACACAGAGTAGATTGTCTAAAAGCTTGTATTACTATCCGCGAAGGCGCATTAGACCCTCTTGCTGTACGGTCGCTACCAGATTGCCATTTTGCCAAAACTGACCATGGTTTAAGCCTTTAGAATGAGAGGTGGTGTCACTCCACATGTCATACAACAGCCACTCATTAATATCAAAAGGGCGGTGAAAATGCATTGAATGATCAATACTGGCAGCCTGCAAACCTTTGGTCATAAAGCTGATGCCATGTGGCATAAGGCCTGTGCCTACCAGATAATAGTCTGATGAGAACGCCAACAGTGCTTGCTGGATGGCGACCGGCTGTTCGCCAAGCTCACGAATTCGTAGCCAATTGGCCTGTCTTGGTACCATAGGCTCAGGATATACGGGATCACGCGGCTTAACCGGCTTAATTTCCACATGACGCGGACGCATAAAGCGCTCACGTAACGGTTCAGGCACGCTGCCCACGTGATGCTCTTTTAGCGACTGCTCAGACTCTAAATCCTCCGGCGGCGGATAGGCAGGCATTTCTTCTTGATAGTCTAAGCCACCTTCCATGGGAGAAAAAGAGGCAATCATAGAGAACACCACTTGCTCAATCATATTGCCATCATTGTCTTGTTTCATCTGTACCGCGGTTACTTCACGCGCTGACAGACTGCGCCCATCACGTAAGCGTCGTACCTGATAGATAACTGGCTGACCGATACTGCCGCCACGCAAAAAATAGCCATGCAAAGAGTGACAAGGCTTATCCTCATCTAAAGTTTGAGCGGCTGCCATTATTGCCTGTGCCAGTACTTGACCGCCAAAGATACGCTTCCCTACGTAGTCATAACTTTTGCCTTCAAAGATATTTTCCGAAATCTCGGTCAGTTTTACCGTATCTAATAGTTGATCTACCAGCTGTTTATAATCAGGCATTTATCTCTCCAATGACCCTAAATTGATAAGACCCCGGCCTACTAAAGCAAACCAGATGCCTTGGAATAATCGACAACATGGTCGCCTATTTTAAGTGAGCAAACAAAGCAAGTGGGCAAACAAAGCCATGACGTTGACCCTAGCCTGTCCGTGTGGATAGGCTTATCTACTAACCCCTATCTTTTAGCTTACTTGCCTAAATACGGCTGCTAAGACTGCCATATATCACTTAAAAAAGGATAATGATAATGCTTATCATAGTGGTTTTTTGCCACTGAATAAAGACGTTTGTTGCCTTACTAAACCCAGTAGCATATCGGTATTGAGGTCAGTGTTGTGCTAAAAAGTGTAACCTCATCGCCTACTATTGGCTAATCCCTACTTATTTCGACGGACAAATCACTGAAATAATTACCAATTATTTGGGCTGTTTTTGCCCAAAATTTTAGTCAGGATATAACAAGCAGCAACCGAATCAATCCTCTATAATAAGAGGGTAATTAAGCAATTTGAGAGTACAAGTGTACTACTTTATTTATTTTCATGGCAATATAGCCCAATCTTTTTTATAGGTTTAACTAAGACTTATGCTACCTTCTCGTTTAATGCATTCTTTAAAGCAGCGCCTAAAAAAACAGCGCCAGACCCAAAAAAGTAACCGAGATAACTCGTCGGATGCTCAGCGCTCAGCGCTTAGCTTTCAAGAGCAAGCGGCGCAGGCCGGTGCGGCCATCTCACGCTCAGGTCGCTCAGTAAACCAGCTTTACCGCAAGCTATCTGGAAAGAGCTTAGAGCTTGCTGTAAAGCCGAAAGTTATCGGAGAGCTGCCTGAAATTAATACTGAAGAGGGTGCACTGACCTTTTATGTCTTACGTGAGTACTCTCGCTCTAATAGCGTCTTAGTTGACTTACAAACCAAAAAGCATGGCTTCCCGCCCGCCTTGGTTGGAGTAGAAGACAGCGTGCATCATATAGATGAGAATGCGGCTGTCATTTTCCTTAATCACCCTGATGCCAAAGGTCGAAAAGTATCTCCAAGACTGGCCAGACTGGTCTCTGCTTGCCGCCAGAATTCAGCACCTAAGATTAACTTAGTGCCAGTATCTATTCTTTGGGGACGTGCACCAGAAAATGAAGACTCCTTATTTAAACTACTAATGGCTGATAACTGGGAAGAGCCCACCATTGCTAAGCAGCTGTTTAATATTGGGGTGATGGGCCGTGATACTTTTGTGCAGTTTCATCCACCCCAGTCTTTGCATGACATTATTGAGACTTTCTCGCAATCAGGTGCCGACCATATCCCAGGCGATGAGGCAGAAAAAGTGGCCAATGATCTCTTTGATGATGCCAAATTGGCCGATACAGCTCTGCCAAAGAGCGAAAAAGAGCTACTACTACAAGCCAAAAAGAACATCGAGGCTCTACCCACCTCGACGGCTTTGCTCACTGCCACTGAGGCCAACTTTAGCTTAACCTTATTGGTACAGCATAAGCTCAATGGATTCTTAGACAGTCAGCGTCAAAGCATGATTGGCCCTGACTTATCAGACAAACGTAATTTGGTCGATAAATTGATCCGTTCACCGGCCATCAATCATGCCTGCGAACAAGAAGCAACCGCCTCTAATATCAGTATAAACGAAGCCCGCCAGCTGGCGCGTGGCTATGCCAATGAGATTGTAAACGACTACAATTACTCTGTCGTCAAATTCTTCTACAAGTTTTTAGACTGGCTGTGGACTCAGCTGTATGACGGTGTAGAGGTACATCACTTCGAGCGGGTACGCAGTCTAGCTGCCACCCATGAGCTGATTTATGTACCCTGTCACCGTAGCCATGTGGATTATCTGCTATTGGCCTATATTATTTTTGAAAAGGGGCTGGGCCTCCCCTATGTGGCCGCAGGGAACAATTTAGATGTGCCTGTCATCGGTCCCTTATTACGTAGTGCAGTGGCGTTTTATATTCGCCGTAGCTTTAAAGACAATGAGCTTTATAAGGCTGTATTACGTGAATATCTACACACACTTATCCAGCGCAACACGCCTATTGAGTACTTCATTGAAGGCGGACGCTCACGCTCAGGCCGTCTACTGCCACCCAAGTTAGGTATGCTAGCGATGACGGTGCACAGCCATCTGCGTGGCTCCAACAAGCCATTGGCCTTTATTCCGACCTACATCGGTTATGAGCGTATTATGGAGGGTGGCACTTATATTGGCGAGCTTAAAGGTAAGCCAAAAGAATCTGAGTCGCTATTAGGCTTATTAAAGGTCAGTCGTAAGATTGAGCGTATTTTTGGCCATGTACATTTAAGCTTTGGTACCCCGCTGCATATGGAAGACTTTATGCAAAAGTTCGATGTGGCGCCCAACAGCTTGCCGGCCGATCGCACCAATACACCATTAGACACCAAAGCTGCGGCTATGGTGGATAATTTGGGTGTGAAAATTATGCAAAACATCAACAAGGCTGCGGTAATTAACCCCATCTCTTTATTGTCTTTGGTGTTATTGTCTACGCCCAAAGCCGCTTTAGATGAAGAAAGCTGCCGTGAGCAGATTGCCTTGTATCAAGCCATTGCCAATGGCTCTCCTTATGCTGAGGACACCATTATTACGGATATGTCGGCTCAGTCGATTATCGATTATGGCATTAAGCTTAAGCTTATCGAGCGCACCCCGCATATCTTAGGTGATATGATTAAAGTGATGCCCAAGCAAATTGCTATTTTAAGCTACTTCCGCAATAACATTTTGCACGTGTTTATTATCTCCTCCTTCTTAGCTGCGCTTATCTATCGTAATGGCCGCATCGAGCGCAAACACTTAGACAGTATCGTCACTCAGTTGTATCCCTTCTTACAAAGTGAGCTGTTCTTATACCGTGCTGCCCGTAACTTACCAAGCTTAATTGATGAAAAGCTGAGTAACCTAATCGACTTGGGTATCATTGTTGACTTGGGCAATGGCATCTTGGGCACCCCTGAGAAAAACAGTGAACAGTATCAGCAACTTGATATGCTTGCCTCTCCAGTTTCACAAAGCCTTGAGCGCTACTTTATGTCACTGGCGCTATTGGCTCAGCAAGGCTCAGGTAATTTAACTGCTGATCAAGTGGTCGATTTGTGCCATCTTTTAGGTCAGCGCTTATCGGTACTGTACGCTGACGATATCCCTGACTTTTTTGATCGTGCCTTATTTACCAGCTTCTTAAACGCACTCATTCGTCTAGATTATGTGCAAAAAGATGCCGAAACTGGGGTATTAACATTTGATGAGCGTATTAATAACATCGCCCGTCATGCTCATTACATTTTAAACCCAGACATCATGCAAATTTTGCAGCACGTGGCAAGCTTAGATGAAGAAGAAATCAACCACGCCATTAGCGAAATTAATAACAAAAAACTGATTAAATTTAGTCGTAAGCGTTAGTGGATTTTTTGCGATATGAACGGAACCTAAATCCATATCTTATTTAAAAAAAGGACAGTCTATAGGCTGTCCTTTTTTTTATTTTATAAGCAATGCTTAATCATAAATTATTGATATAAAATGATTTTTATATTTCTAGTATATATTTATTGCAATTTTATGACAGTTGTGTGATTATCGACGCCATAGCGGTGGAATGATTCCCATTTAAACAGTTATTTAATATCAATTTTAAAGATATCGGGTGTCAGTATGCAACATATAATAAATACAACAGAAAGGACTCTCATTAGCGATATTGCTAACAGCCTAGAAAAGCACTCAATGCAATGCCGATGTGGCTCTCTAGCAGCACCGCTACACAAACAGGGCCACCTTTATAAATGCTTATCCTGTGACAAGATCTATGATGGTATAAGCTACAATTTTACGCGCTTAAGCCCGATTTGCTCAGGTGAACCCCCATCCATCTATAGCGACATCATTCAGATAGACTGCTTTGATGAAGCCATTAAACTGCTCAAACAAAAGGTAGGGTAATCACCCCGAAAAACAATAACACGTAAAAGTAGAAACTAACTGCTAAAATACCAGCAGGAGATTTCGACATGAAAAAATCAAGATTTACCGACACTCAGATTGTTAATATACTCAAACAAGCA
>NZ_CAJHBH010000010.1:0-74414 GCF_904846585.1 Psychrobacter sp. H7-1 | reverse complement strand
AGTTTTCAGGCTGCAGGACTCTTCCCTAAGTTGTTAGATGCAGTTTTACAGGCTGCAGGACTCTTCCCTAAGTTGTTAGATGCAGTTTTAGAGGAGGGAAAATTGTTTGTTATTCCTGAACGTAGAAAGCGATCTTGCCCGAGGGTGGTTAAGGGGAAACCACAAAAATATCCCAAAAAAATACCAGTCAGCCTTAACTGACTGGCATTAGCCTTATGGCGTCTTTTTTTTGTCTTCGCTTTGCCCCATTTAAGCATAAACTGCTATTATTGGCCTCTTTTTAAAAGCTTGTTCGTCTCTTATTGCTCTCTTGTTTATTTAAGGGGGCTATTTCAGGACTTTTTGTGGCCACACATGCCCTGTCAGGCGAACAAAACCGTAAGGATGCAATTATGGCAAAGCTATGGCTTGACTTGGGAAACACCCGATTAAAATACTGGCTCACGGATGATGTGGGACAAATCATCACCTCAGATGCCAAGCAACATTTGCAGGCGCCCGCTGAGCTGTTAATCGGTCTAACTGACCGCTTTGCCAATTTGGCACCTGAGTTTATTGGTGTGTCCTCGGTACTTGGTAACGAGGTGAACGCGCAAGTGGCTCAGTCGCTGTCTACGCTCGATATTGCTTTTGAATTTGTGCATGTGGATGCCTGCCACCCACTGCTCAGTAGTGATTATGATGCCAGTCAATTGGGGGTGGACCGCTGGTTGCAGATTTTGGGCGCGGTAGACAATAAAAAACGCCAATGTATCGTAGGCTGCGGTACAGCTTTGACCATAGATTTGACCGATCATGCCCATCATTTAGGCGGCTATATTTTCCCCAGTATTTATCTGCAACGTGAAGCTTTATTCTCTGGTACCAAACAAATTAGCATTGTTGAGGGCACTTTTAATAGCATCAGTGAGGGCACCACGACCTCAGATGCCGTGCACCGCGGGATTTTATTGTCCATTGTTGGTGCCATTAATGAGATTGCACGCCGCAGCCCCAACTATGAGTTTATCTTGACAGGAGGAGATGCGCCTATTTTAGCTCAGCACCTCACCGTCCCCATTCATATCCGTGAAAGCTTATTGCTAAACGGATTAATGCGTTATTTTGATGAGCCAAGCCGCCAAAACTAATCGGCAAAAATCAAATACTTAGCCAAAAAAAATCCCCAGCCTATAAGCCTAGACTGGGGATTTTTTATGTGCGCTGCTATTTAATATAGACCGCTATTAAGAGCGCGTCTATGACACGCTTATTGGCTCATAAATGGATAGTCAATATAGCCTTGTAGACCACCACCATAGAAGGTTTGAGGATGCTGCTCGTTTAACGCGGCATCTTTTTGGAGACGCTCTGCTAAATCTGGGTTGGCGATATAATCACGACCAAAGGCCACCGTATCAATATAGCCCGCTTCAATTAAATCCTGCGCTTTTTGGGCGCTATAGCCACCAGCGGCCACGATAGGGTTGTTAAAAGCCGCCCGTAGTTTTTGTCTAAAAGCTTCTGAATAAGGCGTGCCACCGGCCCAGTCTGGCTCAGACATATGCAGATACATAAGGTTACGGCTGTTGATTTGCTCAACCAACCAAATCGCCTCATCTTCGTTATAACCCACATCAACGTTGTTAAAGCTGCCCAGTGGCGAGATGCGAATGCCCACATGATCTTGGTCCCAAGCAGCCACACAAGCATCGATAACCTCAAGCATTAAGCGGGCGCGGTTTTCACGGCTACCACCATAGTTGTCTGTACGCTTGTTGGTATGCTCCGCCCAGAATTGATGTAATAAATAACCGTGGGCACCGTGGATCTCTATACCATCAAAGCCGGCTTGCTTGGCATATTGGGTCGCTTGAGCGAAATCTGCGACGACTTGTTTAATCTCCTCTAAGCTTGCCATACGAGGCGTTGTGGCCTCAACACGGATAGGAGCACCTTGGTCATCACGTAAGGTAGTACGGACACCAACATCAACATCAGAGGCTGAAATAGGCGCCTTATTATCAGGCTGTACGCTGTTGTGTGATACCAGGCCGGTGTGCCACAGCTGCACCACAATTTTGCCGCCTTTGGCATGTACAGCATCGGTAATGACTTTCCATGCTGCTACCTGCTCCTCGTTATGCAGACCTGGTGCACCTGCGTAGCCTTTGGCCTGCAACGACACTTGAGTGGCCTCTGTAATAATCAGACCTGAGCCTGCACGCTGTGAGTAGTATTCAGCGGCTAATATGGTGGGCATATCACTGGGCTCAATAGAGCGCAGACGGGTCAAAGGCGCCATAAATACACGGTTTTTAAAGGTTTGGTTGCCCATCTTAATGGGGTTAAATAACGGGGCGTATGCCATGCGACTTCCTTTTTAGTTATTCATAAAGTTTCACTGTCTTACTGCACTAAACCTATCGGTTTATGAGTTGGATAATTTAGCGCCATAATGGCTCATAGTTAACACAAAAGCCATCATTATTAAGGCTTAATAGCTAATGGCAACCGTATAAGGGCAGAAAGATGAGCGGGAGTGGCTGCTATTATGGCGGTTATCTTTTTAAATTTAAAGCAGATTAGACCGGTCGTTACAATTTATTTGTATACTGACCATAAAAAACCCACTAAAAAGTGGGTTTTTGAACTTGCTTTGGCCACACAAGCTTAATCATTGGCATGGGTTTTTTCAAATTCATCATGCTCTACTTGATACAATGCCCCCAGACGCTGCTGCAAATCGCTATCCAATATTTTGCGGGCTTGTTTAAAGAATTTTTGTTCTTCTTCAGTTAGGTGATGGCGTACTTTTTCAATTAAGTCAGCACAGGTGGTGTCCCAAGTCTCTTGACTGATACGACCATCATCTAGCGTTTCCATCATCTCGTCCATCTCATGATGCTCGGTGATGGCATGACGTGATAAATCTAGGCCTTCATCGTGCTGCATTACCGGAATATATAGATGGCGCTCTTCAGCCGCCGCATGTGCTTGCAGCTCAAGTTTTAGTTCTTGATAGAGTGCTTTGCGCTTATCGTTATCGCTTTGTTTTTCTAATTGATCACACAGATCGCGCTGAATGTCATGCTTAGCAATTAACGCAGCAAAAATATCTTGATCAAAGTCCACACCACTACTGTTACTCATCGCTCTCTCCAAAATTTATCCATAAATGCTTCAAATTAGCTAAGCTGGCTATAACCTAAAAACCTATATTATAACCAGCGGCTTATCAAATTATTATAGACATAACAGGTGCCAATTGCTGTCTTAGTTAGACTAAGTTTTGTGTGGGCGTGTGACTAATGAAAGCCATTCTTATTTATGCCGTATTCACCACCCAAAACCTGGCGTGATTTTGGCCAAAACAGGATAAACAAAAGGCTATTTTTTCTTTCTAAGCGATTTAAATAAGCCTTCGTGATGGATTTTAGGCATTTTTAGGGTCACAGTACCAGAGAGCATGTCATGTACTGCCAACCCACCTCGATTAAACAGGCAAAACAAGTAATTAAACATCAGACCAAAAAAGGCACTAAACAGCATCGCTGAACGTGAATTATGAAAAGCATAGCCAATCATGCCGCATATCACAGGTACCACGCAGGCCGCCAAAATACGCTTCACCGTCTTAGACCAAGTCAGCAGTTGACCTTGGCTATCGACCGTCTTTAAGCGCCACGTCTGCATGCCTAGCGTCTGCCCTGCTCTACGCCAAAATAGCCCATAAAAGCCAATTAAAGTCACAATAAAGGCTGGCGTTAGCACCAGATTACGATACCACGCAGGCAAAGTCTGCGCCTGATCTGAGGTCACCCCCGTCTCCATCGTCATCATAGTGCCAAGCACCGTCAATACCGTCCCCACCAAAAACAACAAGGCCAAGATCAACATACCATCATAGACAATGGCAATAACACGAATGGCTGCTTTGGCGATTTCAGGCTCACCTGAGACGCTAACCCCCTCAATGCCCGTAGGACGTAACCCCTCTTCAGAGGATGCTGTGGGAGGTTTAGACAGGTTAGAACGACGTTGTTTTGACATGGTTGTACAGACCACCCGATATTTATAAGTGACAAAAGAAGCAAAGCCGCTATTGTAGCGTATTTTACACAAACTGGTAGTGGTGATACACCCAGCTGTTTTTTCAATAAATAGACGGTTAGGTAGACAAAGAAAAGAAAGAGGAGAGGAAAGAGAGGAGAGAAAAGAAAGAGGAGAGAAAAGAGAAAGACTGCGCTGCTGAAAAACCAACAGGCATAAAAAAAATCGCCAAACAAGGGCGATTGATTTAATGTAATGTTAGATGGTGCGCCTGGAGAGATTCGAACTCCCGACCCCTTAGTTCGTAGCCAAGTGCTCTATCCAACTGAGCTACAGGCGCATATTTATCTAACTTACTGTGTTAGCAACTGCTGGTGTGTTACCACTCGTTGTTAACAGGATGGCTATTATAGCCAGTTTTTTTTAGTAGTCAACCTTTTTTTTGAATTTTTTTAAAAATTTAAATCTTTCAAAAAAAATGGCGGTGAAGGAGGGATTCGAACCCTCGATACGCGTTAACGTATACACCCTTAGCAGGGGTGCGGTTTCAGCCACTCACCCACTTCACCGAAACTGCTAAAACGACAACATTTGATCATTGGCTAACTTAACCAGTTACCTCATGTTGTGGGCGAGTATTATAACAAACTAAATCGACTTTGCAAGCCAGATTTCAAAGTTTCTGCAAACTTTCTGCAAATAAAGCCCATATCGTCTCATTTATTGCCCTACTCGCCCTATTTTATTGCCTTTTCATTTCTTCCCCATCACAAATAGCATTTAGGTAAGAGAGGTGGGTTGGCAATTAGCCAATCATTGGCAACAAGTTGTTGGCAATGATCTGAACGAAAATCTCAATCAACAGTAGACCAAAAATAGCTATCATAGGCGATAGATCTAACATACCTAAGCTTGGTGTGATACGGCGAAAAGGCGCTAAGATGGGCTCAGCCATTTGCATAATCAGCTCAAAGATCGGGTGCATCTTTTGGGTAAATACCACTATCCAGCTAATAATAATTGAGCCAATAATCAAATAACGTGCCACACTCAAGAAGCTTAGAATTAACTGCAGTGTGCCCTCAAAGAACAAACGAATGGGCGTGTAACTGTGACCCACAATCGCTGCATTGCCTGAGATGTCAATGAGCTTTAATAAAAATAGCAGCATCACCGCCGCTAAGTTCACCCGTCCTGCACCAACGGTAGGGAAGATACGACCAAACAGATCCACAATTTGAGTGGCTTTATACGCAGGCTCAACATAAGGATGATTGCGCTCAAGACCTGCAAATTGCAGCATAAAGCGGATAAAAACCAGTAGCATGGCAAAGTTTACAACCATGTTAAATAGGGCATACGAAAGACTCATTCAGCGTACTCTTACTCATTCGTTATATAAAGGGGCGACGACCAGGTTTATTTAGTTGCTTAAACAATAACTGTGCGCTTAAAGCAAAGCGGTAAAAATTAGCGCTATATCATTAGTCGGCCAGCTCTTGACTAATCTGTTCACTACGCGTGTAACAAGCCTGCATCGCTTTTTTAATGATACCGGCAAAATCATCTTGCTGTAGTGACTCAATAGCCGCTTGCGTAGTGCCGTTTGGAGAGGTCACTTTACGGCGCAGTTCAGCGGGTGCTTCGCCGCTGGTGATGGCCATTTGAGCGGCACCCAAAGCAGTTTGCATCGCCAAAGCAGCCGCCTGCTTTCTATCTAGTCCCTGCTCCACACCTGCTTCAATCATCGACTCAATCATATAAAAGAAATAAGCCGGCGCTGAGCCAGATACGGCCGTTACGGCATGCAGCTGCTCTTCTTGTTCTACCCAGCTGACCAAGCCTGAAGCGGCCATAAGTGTCGCGGCAAGCTGCTTGTCGGTCTCACTAATGCTGTCATTGGCATAAAGACCGGTTGCGCCTTTTTGAATCATAGCTGGGGTATTGGGCATAGCGCGGACAATGTTCTGATAGCCGCCAAGCATTTTACTTAAGCTGTCGGTAGACAAACCTGCCGCCACAGAAATAACCAATTGTCTGTCCAAGACGTCAGCAAAATCAGCCACCACTTTATCCATAACTTGAGGCTTAACTGCCAACACAATCACATCCGCTGTTTTTGCGGCAATTTGGGGATTGTTGGTATCGGTCGTGCCTGTCGGATCTACGGTGTTTATCTTTTGGCTTTTTAAGACATCGCGAATATTTTGTGAAGGGTCGGCTACGGTAATATCGTTTGGCTTAATGCCTCTTCCTAATAAACCACTAATAAGGGCTTGGGCCATATTGCCGCCACCGATGAAGCTGATTTTTTTACCTTTAAGCTCTGACATGATTACTCCTGTTGGTTTCACGCACCCTAATTTTTTGGGCGAAATTAGACTTCCGGTCTAACACTACGTGTCACATCTGTGTGTTTATTTTGGCGCACAAAATTTGTACTGATATGGCTGCTAGTGTATCACATCAGTTTACAGATTATAGTATTGACGCAGCAGGCAAATGCTCGCAGCGCTTTTTCTTAAGATTTTAATGAATAGATATGGTTATGGTTTCGCACTTAAGTTAGACGGATATGATTTTATTTAAGCGCTTAAAGTTTTGGCATTTAGACATCAGCTATTTAGACATTAACACTCTAAAATCTGAGTGCTTAGAACCTCAGTGGCCAGAAACTGATTAATTAAAGCGGTAAACTGACTTTGCAGCACCCAAATTCTATCAATACAGATAATAAATAAGGGGACAGCGGTGGATGAGTCCTGCAAGATACCATCAGAGCCCACCACATCTAAGCGGCACAGCACCACAGAGCCACGCATAAAGCTTGGCTGATCTAAAGCTTGTAGCAGCTTTTTGCCCGACTTACGCCCACTACGTCCCGCCAGAGCCAGTTTAATTGTCCGAGGCAAGGGCTCAAAGATAAGCTCAGAGGAAGTTACTTTAGCATCAGTGCTATTTAACAAACGGGCTAAATGTGCCATCAACCCCCTCACCCCAGTTAATTGCCAATCAAACTCTAGCCCCGACTGCTTTAAAGATAAAACATCGGTATCTGCTAGGTTTAAAGATAGCTCCTCAGCATTGTGCGCCAGCGGTAAGTGTATTTGATGCGGCATCATCTGTAGCCACTGGGCATAGGCGTGCTGTAAGCGATACAGTTTATTTTGATAACGGCGTACTTGATACTGCTCACTGCCAGCATCGAAATAAAGACAAGTTTGGTGGTTGCTGTCTTGGCGAAAGCTAAGTGCAAGCACCTCATCCACTAGGCGCTTTGAGGGTGGCAATTGATTAGGGTGCGGGGCGAGCCAGTGATGAATAAGCGCCGCTTGCCGTGATGCAGATAACCCTGCCAGCTTATCTAGCGCAATCACAGACTGCTGCTCAGTAGCGGCTAAAGCCACCTGCGCCAAATCCTGCGTCACTTGCTCATCAATACTGTCACTGGCCTGCTGCATAAGCTGCGCCGTACGCGCCATGGCCTCAGATGCTTGCGGGTAGCGCTCAGTGATATGCGGCAACAACACACTGCGCAGCCAAGCTCTATCATTTAGCGTCTGCAAAGCAAGCTTTGATGGCGACTGTGCCACATTGGTCGGGTCATCGATATACTTTAGATTGTGGCGCTGGGCATATTCAGTAATCTGAGCTCGGCTAATCTCTAGCCATGGCCGCCACAAAAAAATGCGCTGACGCGGCTTATTAACATCTGATGGCGACTGCGCAGTATAAGCCTGCTTTGAGGTCCACTCACGCATGGCGCCCAAACCCGTCACCCCGGCTCCATTAAACAGCCGCATCAATAAAGTCTCGACCTGATCATCTTGATGATGGCCCAGTATTAAGACATCATCTTGATTCATCAGCTGCATCATGGCTTGATAGCGACCATCGCGCGCTGCTTGCTCACTTTTATGAGTTAAATTAAGACCAATAATTTGGCAGGCCATATCATGCTGCTGTGCCCACTGAGCCACTTGCTGCGCCCACTGATCATTGGCAGCTTGCATCCCATGATTGACATGAATGAGCTGCGGCAAAAAAGGCAGCCGACCTTGATCGAACAAAGTACGGCACAATAGCGCCAGTCCTAAAGAGTCACGCCCCCCACTACAAGCCAGCCAAACCCGTTTACCAAGTAGCTGTGCGTGATGGGCATGAAAGCTGTCCATAAAGGCCTGTGAAATACAGACAGGGGTAGTCATAATAAATTGTGGCCTCTTAGCCAGTCTGTCAACCATTGCACTGCAAGCGCTGCTCTACAAAAAACTAACCTGCAAACAGTAACGTATTAAAATAACGGCTTAAAAAGCACGCCTACACATTATCACCATAATAAGTCACTCTATTATCTCGCAAAAAGCCGGCTAAGCCCAGCCCATAACGCTGTGCCACCCGTACCGCAGTACTGGTTGGTGCTGACATACCAACCAGCCAAGGCAGACGACAACGCACTGCTTTTTGAACCAGCTCAATAGACAGTCTTGAGGTCATGACCACAAACTCTAACGCCACTTGATTGCGCAGCTGCCACCCAATAAGCTTATCCAGTGCATTGTGTCGACCGACATCTTCAAACAAGTACAGCTCTCCTTGATGCCAAGTTGCTGCTGCATGTACTGCGCCCGTTAGCTGATGCGTGGCTTGGGTCGACTCAATTAGTGCTCTAATTTGTAATAACTGCTCTAGGTTTGGACGTGTCTGCTTGTCGGCACTGCTATTAGGCGAGCCATTATCAGCACGGCCATTCATAGCGTTATCACCACGACCATATGCCGCTTGCTCTACGCTGACAGGCTGTACTGGGGAGTTGGGGGAGCTTGATGCTTCATCGCTTGTAGCATAACGACTATAGGCGCTTAAATCCGGCAAAGCCTGCTGCAATCCGGTCATTCCACACATTCCGCAGCCTGTACGCCCAGCCAGCTGCCGGCGCTGCGCTAAAATACGCTGATGGCAGCGCTGATTGAGCACTAAGGTGACGACGTACGCTTCATAATCACTGAGCAGATGCGCCCAGTTTACGGCAGCTTGTGACTCAATAAGACGTGACTCATTCGCGGGTGCGAAAGCCTGTAAGTCCTCAACACTATTAATGGCGGTAATCTCCCAGTCGAGCAGCTCACCACTGTGCTGTATCAAGCCTTCACTGTACAAAAACCCCAGTGCCAGATGCTCAAGCTGAGCGGGGCTAGCCATCAGCACCGCATAATGAATGCCATTGATGACCAAAGCCACTGCCGCCTCTACTGCTAACGTAGCCAGATGGGTCTCAATCTGTAATGGCTGAGCATCTTTAGTGGGGGTACGACTGCTAACACAGCTGCCACCACCTATAGACGGCTCATCACTGCGCGTAAAACGGTGCATTTGCGCACTGTGCTCTCGAGTCAACCGGCGTTGTAACTCCGCCGGCACGCCTATCTGTGAGTCAAAATGTGCTGCTGTATTGTCCATATCGCCTTAATTAGTGTTAAATCGGTCATCATTAAGCGGTCGCTGTAGTGCTGGGCTCGGATATCGCTTGTTGTTGTTCATCTAAGTCTACCTTTTTTAAGGTAACCGTAACCGACTTGTAGGAGGGCGTTAAAGACTCCAAGGCATGACTGTCTAAGTCTATCAAGTCATTACACTCAGGATAATAAGCCGCCACCGCATTGGCCGCAATGTCCATTTGGGTCAATACCAAAGGGCCTAAGCTGCGAGCGCCGCCTTGACTGTCGACTCGTGATACCACTACTTTATCACCCGCTTGCCAACCCAGACGGCTTATCTCATCAGGGTGCATAAATAGCACATCACGACGCGTGGTCTGACGATACCTGTCCTCAAGACCAAAGATGGTGGTATTAAACTGATCATGGCTGCGTACTGTGGTCAGCTGCCAGACCATCTGCGCTCGGGCAGGATCCGCTTTGGTATCTGCTTGGCTGGCCATCTGATCTGCCACATACGTAATGTCGTATTTTGGCACCTCAAACTGCGCTTTACCCGACTCAGTCTCCCACTTATGATGACGGGCTGGGTGATACAGATGAAATCCGCGCTCCACTTCACGAATGCGCTGATTAAAGTTCTCAAAGCCTTTGATTGCCTGAGAAATATAATTGCGTGTCACATCATAGTCTTCTGCCATCATCGACCAATTAATAGAGGTGTCTTTACCAAAAAAGGCGTTCGCTATACCGGCCACAATCTGTGCCTCCGACTTTAGATGATCGCTCATTGGCTTTAGGCGGCCTTGAGTTCTGACCACTTGACACATCGAATCTTCAATAGTGGCAAACTGCTCTCCGCGGCTAGTAATATAGCGTTCAGTGCGGCTTAAGCACGGTAGAATTAAACTGTCCTCGCCTGGATACAGCATGCTTTCATTAAGCTTGGTACCCACAAAGACATTGAGCTGATTGTCAGTTAAAGCGTGCTGGATGGCATGCGTATCAGGCGCAGCCACTGAGAAGTTGCCACCCATACTCATAAATACTTTTATCTTTTTTTGTATCATGGCTTTAGCACCGGATACCACATCGTAGCCGTTCTCTTGTGGCATCGGGCGCTCAAATACCTGCTGTAATCTGTCTAACAGCGCCTGAGATGGGCGTTCATGAATACCCATAGTGCGATCGCCTTGCACATTGGAGTGGCCACGTACCGGAGAAGCACCGGCACCCGTTATGCCTATCATACCCATCATAAGCAGCAAGTTGGTAATCATGGCCACATTGTCATCACCTTGGACGTGCTGGGTAATCCCCATACCCCAAGTGCAAATGGTCGCGGGGCTATCCGCCACCAGCTGTGCAAGACTCACAATCTTAGCTTGGTCAATGCCGCAGCCACGCTCAATATCTGCCCAGTTTTGGGTCATAACCCATGCTTTTAAGGCATCAAAGCCTGAGGTATGCTGATCAATAAATTCATGGTTTATGTTGTCATTCTCAATCAGCCATTTGGCAAGGCCCGTGAGCAGTGCCACATCACCACCAATTTGGATTTGGATGACCTCATCTACCATGGGGTCACTGCCACCACTGACCATATGGGTCACTTTTTGTGGATTTCTAAAGCGGCTAAGCCCTTGCTCGCGCATCGGATTAATCGAGATTATGCGGCAGCCTTGCTCATGAGCATGTGCCAGCATCTCGAGCATACGGGGATGATTGGTAGCCGGGTTTTGGCCGAACATCAATATCAGTTTGGCCTGCTCGAAATCTTCTAATACCACAGTCGCTTTGCCCACGCCCAGCTGACGACTGAGCATTACTGAGGTTGGCTCATGGCACATGTTTGAGCAATCAGGTAAGTTATTGGTGCCGAAGCTGCGAACAAACAGTTGAAATAAAAAGGCCGGCTCGTTGGTCACTCGGCCCGAAGTATAGAACATCGCTTGATGCGGTGACTCAAGACGGTGTAAGTGTTCAGCCACACGCTCAAAAGCGGCCTCCCACGCAATGGGGACATACCTATCTTGACTGGCATCGTATTGTAAGGGCTGAGCCAAACGACCTACTTGTTCAAGCTCATGACCACTATAGCCTTGCAGCTCGCTGACGGTATGCTTGGCAAAAAAGTCAGCATCGGCCTTAGCGCTCATGACCTCACTGGCTAATACCTTAATGCCCGTCTCGCAGACATCTATGGTCTTATGCGATTTGTGATCAGGCCATGCACAGCCTGGGCAATCAAAACCGCCATTGGGCTGGTTGCTGCCAAACACACTTAAGCTGCCGCGCAAAAAAGCCTTATAATCCATAAGCACACGAGAAGAATCAATCAACGCCGACCAACCCGCAGCGGGGTGGTTATAAACCGGTATCTTTCGCATAACAATCCTTATTACCAAAAACAGTGTTTATTAACCCAAGTTTAGTATAACGCCTTATATTTACTGTATTGTATGAGTCGTATTCACACAAAGGCTGGCTAAAGGCCATATGGCCAATATGCTAACTAACCAGTATACAAGGCGGTATTTATATTGGCAGGTCGATTAACAAAAATCTTCAAAACTGTTTGGCCTTGACCGAAAATTATAAATAATTAAGACGAAAAAAAACGAGCCAAAGGCTCGTTTTTTTTGATTCATCTAAAGTAATGAGTGTTTAATGATCACCACTTTAAATCATCATCGCTAATTAGATAGCTGTGATACCGTGGGCTTGTGGGCCTTTAGCACCTTGAGTTACAGTGAACTCAACTTCTTGGCCTTCAGCTAAGGTTTTGAAACCTGAGCTTGCGATTTCGCTGTAATGAGCGAAAACGTCTGGACCAGTTTCTGGAGCGATAAAGCCAAAACCTTTAGCTTCGTTAAACCACTTTACTGTACCTTTGATAGTATCTGACATATATATAATCCTAATTTTAAAACATAATGACCAATTTGGTCGGTAACGCTCTGAGCAACTACGGTAAATCTTAAAACGGAGGATTAATGCTAATACTACGAGGTAATGATTTGTTGTGGGCTTCTCTCAAGCAGGACTGCAGTATAGGTGGATTAGAACCGTTAAGCAAGCTTTATTTTAAAATAACTTAAAATAATACCGATTAAATTTAAAAAAATTTTAAAAATATAACCTAGACCGTTATATTTATTACTCTAACACGGGTTTTTAGGCAAAAAAAAGACAGGCCTAAGCCTGTCTTAACGCATCTAACTATATATTAATACCCTAATGATATTAATACCCTAATATTAATGCCGTAAAAAAGCCTGTGACCTCACTTTCGCTTAAGCAGATGGGCTGGCATCAAACGGCGTCAGTTAATTTAGCCTTCTACTAAATTTAAAGTAGAGTCAAAGCCTTTTAAACGCTGATAACGCTGCTCAACTAAGCTAACACTGTCTAGCTGTTTTAGCTCTGCTAACTGCTCAGTAAGCAGTTTTTGTAATTTTTCCATAACTGGTTTGGCATCAACATGCGCGCCTTCCCCTTCTGGAATAATGGCATCAATCAAGCCCATATTATACAAGTTACTTGCATTGAGCTTCAGTGCTTCAGAAGCTTCACGGGCTTTTTCGGCAGTTTTCCATAAAATAGAAGCACAGCCCTCTGGTGAGATGACCGAGTAAATACTGTGCTCAAGCATATTCACCTTATCACCCACACCGATAGCCAGTGCACCACCTGAGCCACCTTCACCAATAATGGTGACAATAATTGGCGTCTTTAGACTACTAAAAGTAGCAATACTCTCGGCAATGGCCTGAGCCTGACCGCGCTCTTCAGCACCTACACCCGGATAAGCACCTTGGGTATCGATAAAGGTCATTACGGGTAGGTTGAAGCGCTCAGCAAGCTTGACTAAGCGAATGGCCTTACGATAGCCTTCAGGATAGGCCATGCCGAAGTTGTGGGCGATACGCTCACGGGTGCTGCGACCTCGATGTTGACCGATAATTAATACCGGCTCACCATTAAAACGGGCCAGCCCGCCTATAACGGCTCTATCATCAGCAAAAGCGCGGTCGCCATGCAGCTCATCAAACTCAGTAAATAGCTGACTCACATAGTCTAAAAATAGCGGGCGCTTTGCATGCCTTGCCAGTCCAACACTTTCCCAAACAGAACTCATGATTTATCCTTAAATTATAATTATATTATTTTATAGTGTGATGTTTGATGGATTAGTAGGCGCCAGCACAAGTCACACTAAGCTCAACGCCCCACTTCTTAAATTGATCAATATCGTCTTTTAGATCAAATACCAGTAACGCATAATCTTCGGAGTCCGATTCTACACTAACTTGCCAGTGATTTTTATCAATAACTGTCAGTTTGAGCGCACTTTTATCTAGATCATTACGGCTACGATGTACCAACACGGCCAGCCTTAATAAGAGGCACAAATATACCAAACTCGGGCCCCCTACTTCCAGCGCTTGTTCAAAATTTTCGGTTTTTAGTTTGCGTCTGTGATTGCGTGCCAACTGTGACATTCGGCCTTGATCCACTTGGGAGAATCCAGGAATATCTGAATGCAGCAGCAAATAGGCGCTGTGATGATGATAGCCGCTATGACTGATTGCCAGACCAATCTCATGTAAATAAGCGGTGCGGCGCAGCAGGTCATTGTCTTCGCCGCTTAGCCCTAAAGCGTCATGGGTCTGATCATAGAGGTTCTCACAGCTTTTCACCACGCGCTGAGCTTGTCTTTTATCAACAGAATAGCGCTCAATTAATGCCTGTACACTGCGATCACGCACATCTTCACTAGCGAAGCGGCCGAGCATATCATACATCACCCCTTCACGCAGCGCCCCATCTGAGTAGGCAATGGTTTCAATACCCAGCACCTTCATCGCCGCACGCAGCACCGCCACACCAGCAGGGAATACTGCTTTACGGTGCTCTTTTACCCCTTCTAAATCAATGTCTTCTACACGGCCAATTTTTAGTAAATGCTTTTGTAGGTTTTTCACACCTTGGTAGGTAATGCGCTCTTGCTCATCCGACCAACCTTGAGAGACCAACACATTACGCACAGCTTTAATCGTACCGCTTGAGCCCACCACACTGGTCCAGCCGGTTCTTTGATAGGTGGTGCTAATGCGTAAAATCTCTTTGCGCGCATCGGCTATGGCTTCTTGAAAAGCGCTTTCAGTAATATCGCCAGACTCAAAGAACCACTGGGTATAGGCCACACAGCCCATTTGTAGACTTTCGGTCAATAACGGATCGAACTCTTGACCAATGATAAACTCAGTTGAGCCCCCACCGATATCAATGACCAAGCGCTTATCACTACTGGCATTGGTGTGCGACACACCCAAATAGATCAAGCGTGCCTCTTCTCGTCCAGCAATGATTTCAATGGGCTTTGGCAAGATTTCATTGGCACGGCGGATAAATTCATCAGCGTTTTTGGCCTGACGCAAGGCGTTGGTGGCGACAATACGCAGTCTATCAGGCGATACTGAATCGAGCCGCCCCATAAACCTGGCCAAGCACTCTAGTCCACGCTGCTGAGCGTCTTCGCTCAAGATTTTATTTTTATCCAGGCCGGCAGCCAATTGCACTTTTTCAGACATAGAGGCAATTTTGCGCACCTCTCCATGATCTAAGCGAGCAATAGCAAGGTGAAAGCTGTTTGAGCCAATATCAATGGCCGCCATGAGTTCATCATTCGCTAAAAAGTTATTTGGCATAGGCGGGTGTCTTACCTTAAGTGAATGCAACGATTAAAAGTTAGTGGCTATTTTTGAATTAAATCATGCCCTATTTTGGCAGTTTTAAATCAGCGCTATGGGCCAATTATACCAATCTAGAACGAAGCCTTGCCCCATTCTACCAAAGTCTTAATATAATTGGCCAAGTCCATTTACATTTAAGCAAAAATCCTTTTTTCAAAGCTCATATTACCGCTTTAAAAAAAAGGCCTTTTTTATTCCAATCCGCAAAAAACATGCAAGTGACTAGAACAAAAAAGGCCCAACAGCGCATCAGCGATTTATGACGCAGCTGACATCTCAGCGAACACGTCATCAGCGGCTTTGATGGTCGCATCTAAGTCTTCGGTCGTGTGTTTTGAAGACATAAAGCCCACTTCATAAGCCGATGGTGCCAGATAAATACCACGATCTAACATACCATGGAAGAAGGTGTTAAATTTATCCATATCACAAGCGGTCACCTCATCGAAGTTTTGGGGAACACCCGTGGCCTCATCTTTGACGAAGAACAGGCCAAACATACCGCCAAGCTTAGTTGAGCGTAGCTTGATGCCATGCTTGTGTGCCGCGGCTTGGATACCCTCTACCAGATAAGTGACTTTATCAGCCACGCCCTCATAGAAGCCTTCCACAGTTAAATCTTCAAACATAGCGATACCGGCACGCATCGCCAATGGGTTGCCTGACAGCGTACCTGCTTGATACACGCCGCCCATAGGTGCTATGCACTCCATGATTTCACGCTTACCGCCAAAGGCACCTACTGGCAGGCCAGCACCGATGATTTTACCAAAACAGGTTAAATCTGGCTCAATACCAAAGTGTGCTTGCGCGCCTTTTAGTCCCACGCGAAAGCCCGTCATTACTTCATCAAAAATCAGCACAGCGCCGCCTTGAGTACACTGCGCACGTAAAGTATCGTGGAATTCTTGACTCGGTACGATCATGTTCATGTTACCCGCAATAGGCTCAACAATCACACAGGCAATCTCATCACCCCATTTCTCAAAGCAGTCTTTAATCGCTTGTGGGTCATTGTATGGCAAGGTGATGGTGTGCTTGGCAAAGTCTGCAGGCACCCCTTGTGAGGTAGGCTCGCCAATATCTAACATGCCAGAGCCCGCTTTTACCAATAGGCTGTCTGAGTGACCATGATAACAGCCCTCAAATTTAACAATCTTGTCACGGCCAGTGTAGCCACGAGCCAAACGAATGGCACTCATGGTGGCCTCTGTGCCAGAGCTGGTCATACGAATCATCTCAACGCTTGGAACGATATCACAAATGATGTCCGCCACTGAGGTCTCAAACGTGGTTGGGGTACCAAAGCTTAGACCATCATCGGCCGCAGCTTTTACCGCTTCAATCACTTTAGGATGGGCATGACCCAAGATCATAGGGCCCCATGAGCCGACATAATCAATATACTCATTGTCTTCGGTATCATAGATTTTGCTACCCGCTGCTTTGTGCATAAATACTGGTGTGCCGCCAACGCCAGCGAAAGCGCGCACAGGAGAGTTTACCCCACCTGGAATGTGTTTTTTGGCTTGCAAAAAAAGTTGTTCGTTCTTTGTACTCATTTTTATATTCATAGTCTCACTCATCACAGTCACTCTTAATTTTATGGATAAAAAAACCTTATTATCTTTTTTGATTTTAAAGGTTACGGGTTCTAAAAACAGGGGTGAAAAAAAGGGCATCAATACTTATGTCGACTATCTTAACAAAAAAAAGTGAGCTCTGATGAGCCCACTTTGTATCTTTGTCGATTTAACCTTTATTTGAGCTTAGCGCCTATTTAAGCGTTTTGTTCAAATTTGGGTTTTCACTCGGTTTAGGCTTGGGTTTATAAGAGTCAAGGCGGCCTTGCTCATGCTCAAGCCAAACGGCATTGACAATCGCCAATAACACAGCGAATCCAAGCCCTAATATCCATGCAAAATACCACATAATTTTCTCCTAGATAAGTAGATAGCTTAGTACGAAGTGTGATCGTTTTCGCGAATATAGGCCACAGTTACTTTACCGCGCATCACGCTATACGCCCAGCTGGTATAGAACACCACTATGGGCAGTAGCAGCACCACGACATACAACATCACCATTAACGTTAAGTGACTTGAGACACTGTCCCAGATGGTTAAGCTGGCATTGGGGGCAGTCGATGATGGCATGATAAACGGAAATAGTGAGACGCCTGCGGTCATGATAACCCCAACAATGGCCAAGCTTGAGGTAACAAAAGCGGTCAATGTCTTACGCGCTTTTAAGAGCACAGCGGTCAATAGTGGCATAATGATACCCAGTGCTGGGAAAGCCCAAGCCATTGGGTATTTTGCATAGTTTGCCATCCATGCACCCGGCTGTACCACCACCTCTTTGGTCAAAGGATTGGCCAAAGCAGCTGGATCAATCTGAGAGGTAATCGCGTAGCCATCAATAGATTGGATCCACACGCCTGCACCCACGAACAACACCACCATGACTATCGCTGAAATCATCGCGTATTTGACCGTGCGATCTTGGATAACGCCTTCGGTACGGTGTGCCAAATATGCGCCGCCTTGCATGATTAATAGGGTCACACTGACCAGACCACACAATAAAGCAAAGGGGTTTAATAGCTGGAAGAAGCTACCTGTGTAGGTAGAGCGCATCATTTGATCGAAGCTAAAAGGCACGCCTAAGAATAAGTTACCAAAGGCCACACCAAAGACCACTGCTGGCACAAACGAGCCGACAAACAGACCCCAGTCCCAAGCATTACGCCATCTTTGATCCTTGACCAAGTTGCGGTATTTAAAGCCCACAGGACGGAAGAACAGCGCCCAAAGTACCGCCATCATCGCCCAATAAAACCCACTAAAGGCTAAAGCATAAACCATAGGCCAAGCGGCAAACAGCGCACCACCGGCGGTAATAAACCACACTTGGTTGCCTTCCCAGTGAGCACCGATACTGTTAATTACCACACGGCGCTCGTCATCGTTTTTACCAACGAAAGGCAGTAAGGAGCCTACGCCCATGTCGTGACCATCCATAATGGCAAAGCCGATAAGCAATACGCCAACCAATAGCCACCAGATTAATTTTAAAGTTGCATAATCAAATAACATCGTTGACCTCCTTATTGCTATGCACTGGGGTCACATTACGTGGGGTTTCCCCATCATAACGGCCGGTGCCTAAACTGGCTGGGCCTAATTTGACATACTTCACCATCAGATAGACTTCGATAATTAGCAAGATGGTATAAAAACCAACAAAGCCTGCCAATGAGCCATAAACGTTGGCCACACTGAAGTTAGTTACTGATAAATAGGTCGGAAGTACCCCATAAATAGTCCAAGGCTGACGGCCATACTCGGCCACGAACCAACCAAGCTCAATGGCAATCCAAGGTGCAGGCAACATAATTACCGCCCACCTTAATAGCCAAGTTTTTTCTGCAAAGTTGCCTTTAATGGTATGCCACATACTCACTGCAAATAACGCCAGCATCAAGAAGCCTAGCCCCACCATACCACGGAATGACCAGAACATAGGCTTCACCGCTGGAATGGTGTCATCCACCGCTTTTTGGATCATATCAGGGGTAGCTTGAGTGACATCTTCGGTGTATTTTTTAAGCAATAAGCCAAAGCCTAGGTCTTCTTTTACCGCTTCAAACTGGGTCTTTAAGGCGGCATCTTGTGGATTTTCACGTAGCTGCTCAAGTAAGTCCACTGCCTGCATCCCATTCATAATGCGGCCTCGGTTGACCTCTTTAATCTCATGAATACCTGGGATTTCTTTATCTAAAGATCGCGTACCGATAATGCCCATGGCATAAGGAATTTGGATTTGCCAATCGTTTTTTTGCTCTTTTTCATTAATACCTGCAATCAGGTTAAAGGACGCAGGGGCAGGCTCGGTGTGCCACATGGCTTCAATGGTCGCCATCTTAGTTTGCTGAGCGGCGCCAATAGAGTAGCCTGATTCATCACCCAACACGATAACACTTAAGATTGAAGCCATACCAAAGGCTGAGGCTACCTGAAAGCTACGCTTGGCAAAAGGCACGTCACGTTTGCGTAGTAGGTATAAAGCTGAGATGGATAAAACGAACATAGAGGCGGTGACATAACCGGCTGATACCGTATGTACGAATTTGTTTTGGGCATCAGGGTTAAATAAGATGGTTGCGAAGCTGTCCATCTCCATACGCATGGTTTCGTAGCTAAATGATGCGCCTACAGGGCTTTGCATCCAGCCGTTGGCAATCAAGATCCACAGCGCAGACAAGTTGGTACCAAGTGCCATTAGCATAGTGACAATCAAATGCTGAGCGCGCGAGAGTCTATCCCAACCGAAGAAAAATAGGCCCACCATGGTAGATTCTAAGAAGAAGGCCATAAGACCCTCAATGGCCAGTGGCGCACCGAAGATGTCCCCAACGTAATGAGAATAATAGGCCCAGTTGGTCCCGAACTGGAACTCCATGGTAATCCCTGTGGTCACCCCTAAAGCGAAGTTAATACCAAAGAGCTTTCCCCAGTATTTAGTCATGTCCTTCCAGATTGGATTACCGGTTGTGACATAGACGGACTCCATAATCACCAGAATCCAAACCATACCCAAGGTTAACGGAACAAATAAAAAGTGGTAAAGCGCTGTTACCGCAAATTGCAAGCGGGATATATCAACGAGATGTTCAGTAATCATACCAAACCTCCTAAAAAGAAGGACTAATTCACACCATCATTTGAGCTGCACAACATAGGGCCCACTGTCCACTCACATCCTTGCTCATCCGCCCTAATTACTCATCCTACTATGCACTAAAAACCAACTGAGTGATCAATCCTGCGTTACCCATAATTTTTAACATCTTTCAGAATCGTTAGATGTCAGGAAAATACTAAAACATTACCCACTCACCTTACTAAACTCAAATGGTAAACAGGCAAACCTTTTACTACACTATACGCCTATACAGCTTGGGTACTGATAAAATATATTTATCAATACTATTTAAGAAACTTAACTTGATTGTTGGCCAGACAATGAGCTGAACGGCTCATTCTTTGAAAACCATATTTTAATTATGGAATTAATCTGGGGATATAATACATAATTATATAATGTTTCGCTAGGGCTGGTTTGGCCTTTTATGTATCTGCGAATTCGGCTAATAATTATTAAATTTTCTACACTCTTATATTATCAATAACTTAGATACATTAGCACACAGTGGCTACATTTGCTTTTGATTGCAGTAAGCTTACAATAATTGGTAAATGTTATACCTAATTTACGCCCTTCTCTTTTATGTTTTGTATTTAGTAACTTTCTGTTTTCTTACCTAAGATTGATGACACTATGGCAACACTTTCTACTGCCGAAAAAGACTTTTTAAAAAAGCTGGTAAATACAGTGCGTCGCCCGTTAACGATGGCGTGGCTGCTGACGGTTATTAGCAGCTTATTATTTGTGTGGCAAGCGTGGTTATTGGCCAGTTTATTTAGCCATTGGTTGAGCAACTATTTTAATCAAGTGCCGTTATCAAGCGGGGTGTCGGGCAGCTGGTTTGTGGGGCTGATCATCTGCTTTGCCCTGCGCCCACTGCTCAATACTGGCCGTGAGCTGCTCAGCACTCAGGCAAGCTTACAAGTGCGCAGTGATTTACGCAGCTCGCTACTTATCACTATGGCCAAACTTGGACCCAATCTGCGCCACTTCGGCAGTGATGGCAGCCTCTCTAGCCAAATCATTGATCAAACCGATGCCTTAGATGGATTTATCAGCCGCTTTAGTGTCCAAAAACAAGTCACGGTCAGCACCCCACTTATCTTGCTTGTCGCTGTGGCTTGGCAAAGCAAATTTGCCGCAGCCTTATTATTGATGACCGCGCCTTTAGTGCCTATATTTATGATTTTAATTGGCCATTTAACTGCCCGCAAAAGCGCCGCTCAGTTTGGCGCCCTGTCGCAATTAAGCGGCCGGTTTTTGGACTGGATCCGCGGTATGCCCACCCTTAAGCGGCTACAAGCGACACCTATCGCTGAGCATGATTTGGCTGTAAGCAGCGAAGACTATCGCCGCCGCACCATGGATGTGTTAAAGATTGCCTTTTTAAATGGGGCGGTGCTTGAGCTTTTGGCAGCGCTCAGCATTGCCTTGGTCGCGGTCTATTTAGGCTTTGGGCTAATGGGCATTTTGCCGTGGGATAAAGGTGATGTGCCAGTACCTTACTTCGGTGCCTTATTCATCTTGCTGCTGGCACCTGAGTTTTATGTACCGCTGCGTCAATTGGGCGCAGACTATCACGCCAAAGCTGAAGCAGAAGGCGCTGTCCAAAGCTTGCTGCCTATTATTAACGCGGCCGAATCTGCCAATGCTGTCGTTATCCCTCAACAGCCAAACACACACCCTACTTCTACCACGACATTACCGCAAAGCTTTGGCCTACAGTTAAGTAAGGTTAGTATTCAGACAGCGGTGGTGGATATCCAAGCGCCACAGGAGGATTCAGCGCCCTTAGCTGATAATGACTGTACGGCTGCTGTATATCGCAGCCGTCTGGCGCCGTTAACGGTAGAGATAGAGCCGGGAGCGCGCGTGGCCTTAGTGGGTGAAAGCGGCAGCGGTAAGTCAAGCCTGTTACAGGCTTTGATGGGCTTTGTCAGCTACCAAGGTAATATCACCCTTTATAATGCTGCTGAGAATTTTAGTCAAAACTTACAGCACATCCCGCCGGAGCAGTTACGCCAGAAGCTTGGGTATTTGGCTCAGCAAGTGGCGCTGATGCCGCTAAGCATTGCTCAGAATCTACGTCTTGCCAATCCTGATGCCAGCGATGCTCAGTTGATTGAAGTACTCAAACAAGTTGAGCTGTGGTCATTAATTGAACGACTACCACAAGGCATGGACACCTTGTTAGGCGAGCGAGGACAGGGATTATCTGGGGGACAACAGCAGCGGCTGGGCATCGCTCAGTTGTTATTAAGAAACGACAGCTTGTGGCTGCTTGATGAGCCTACCGAACATCTAGATCCTGATACGGCGCAGCGTATTCATCAGCTTTTGCAGCAGGTGAGCCTCGGTAAAACGGTGATTTGGGTCACCCACGCCAAAGAACAGCTGCCTTGGCTGGATAAGGTGATTGCCATCAGCGCTCCGGTTACAGCAAGTGTGGCACAAGGAGCAGACCATGAGTAAACATCCGATGCGCTCACACAGCGAGCTTGATAGCGCAGCCCGCCACACCCCTGCTTTTCGTCTTCGAGATATGTTCAAGCCCTCGTTTGACTTATGGCTCATCTCTTGGGGCTTAGGGCTGATCACTGCATTATCTATGATAGCGCTGCTGATGATCTCTGGGTGGTTTATTACGGGTGCGGCGCTGGCCGGAATGATTGCAGTCGGCTCGCACAGCTTTAATTATATGCTACCGGCCGGCATTATCCGAATGCTGGCCATGGCACGTACCGCTGGGCGCTATGGCGAGCTGATGGTGTCACACCATGCGGTGTTTGATTTATTAAAAACGCTGCGCCTTCGCTTTTTTAACCGCTTAGCTGCACTACCGCTTACTCAGCAGCGCAGTGCCCTACAAGCCTCACAATATATGCACCGATTGGTCAGCGACATCGATAAGTTGGACGAATTTATCTTACGCGTTATCTCGCCTTGGCTGATTGGCGGCTTAAGCGTATTGCTATTGGGAGTTTTTATAGGCTGGGCACTTCCGATTGCGTCAAGCTTTAAGCTCATTATTTATGTGCTGCTGGCTTTAAGCCTAGTGATTGCCTTACTGGCCAGTTATAACGGCATCGCTCAGGCCAAGCAGTTATCTCAAGTCTCTGAAGCACGTCGCCAGCAGCTGCTATCGCCGCTGGCCATTATCACCCAGCTGCTACTTTGGCAGCAGTGGCAGACGCAAACTCAAGGCTATGTGGCACAAGACAATCAGCTTCAAAAACTACAATGGCAAGCCCAAAAGCGCCGCTCTGTTTATATGCTACTGATTCAGTGGCTGTTTTATTTGGCAGTGCTGACCGTATTGTTCGCCATCTATAGCGTCACTCAAGGCGGCTCTGAGACAACCTTGCTGCCTAAGCTGCAATCGGTGATTGAAGTGCCATTGGTATTGGCAGTGACCTTGGGGCTGCTCGGTATTCAAGAGATTGTCGTGCCGCTGGGTCAGCATTATTTGGCTTTAGGCAATAGTATCGCTGCCAAAGACCGGCTAAATGATTTGTTATCAAGCTCAAGGCCGATCCCTACCCCCAATCAAGCTGGCCAAGCTGGCGCTAACACTGACACTGACACTGGCACTGACGCTGACACGGTATCTACCTCTGCACCCAAGCCGCTGCACCGCTTACCGCAAGCACCGTTACAAGCTGAGCTGATTTATGTCTCAGCAAAGATTGAAGGGGCGTTAGTCGGGGCAAAAGAGGTGAGTGTGACGGTCAACTCAGGTACGCCGTTGATTATCAAAGGCCCTTCTGGCTGTGGTAAATCGACCCTGCTGCAGGCCTTAGCTGGTGAGCTGCCGCTGCAGTCAGGTGAGATTCAGTTAAATGGTAAAAACTGGTTTGAGTATGACTGGCAAGACCAACTAGGCTACTTAGGACAGCAGCTTGATATCTTTGATCAAAGCTTGGCGGCCAACCTGCGCCTAGGCAAACCTGAAGCCAGTGATGAAGAGCTAATCGCCGCCTTAGATAAGGTGGGGCTACTGGGCTGGCTACAAGCGCAGCCACAAGGGCTGGACACTGCTTTGGGCGAATATGGTGCCGCCATCTCAGGCGGGCAAGCACGCCGCATTGCTTTAGCGCGTCTGCTGTTAAAGTCGCGCCGCGTACTATTATTAGATGAGCCTTTTGCAGGTCTTGATGCGCCTACCAGAGCACAGCTGTGGCAAAACGTGCGTGAGCATCAACAGCAAAACCTACTTATTGTGGTCAGCCATCATCAGTGGGATATGGGGCTCTGTGACAGCATCAGCCTACCTGAGACCCAACTTTAAGCCAGCTGCTGGGCTTGGCCAATTGCTATGTTGACTCAGATACGGGGCGAATTTAATCTTTTATCGTATCTATCGTATTTATCATATTTATCTTATGGCCTTCATCCCACCACCTGTAAGGTGGTGGGACTTCTACCAATTTGTGTTAAATCTCTAGGTCCGATTTTTCTCCCAATTCATATAATGCACCTGCACGACCGACAATAAGCGGATCAACATTCCCCACCTGACTCTTGTCTCTGCCATCGTAGGGAAGTCTATTTAACACATAGCGCATGGCATTAAGACGGGCACGTTTTTTACAATCTGACTTGATGACAATCCAAGGGGATTCTGCGGTGTCAGTATTATAGAACATGGCTTCTTTAGCCAAAGTGTATTCATCCCATTTATCTAGGGAAGCCAAATCAATGGGAGATAACTTCCACTGCTTTAAGGGATGCGCTTCACGCTGAGCAAAGCGGCGACGCTGCTCATCACGGCTCACTGAGAACCAAAACTTGATTAAATGAATGCCCGAGTCAATTAAGTGTTTCTCAAACTCAGGAGTTTGGCGCATAAAAGTAGCGTACTCTTCTTCCGTACAAAAGCCCATTACCCGCTCAACGCCAGCGCGGTTGTACCATGAGCGGTCGAAGAACACCATCTCTCCAGCTGAGGGCAAATGCTGCACATAGCGCTGGAAGTACCACTGCCCCATCTCACGCTCGGTGGGTTTTTCTAGCGCCACAACTCGTGAGCTACGAGGGTTTAAATGCTCCATAAAGCGCTTGATAGAGCCGCCTTTACCGGCCGCATCACGCCCCTCAAAGATAATGACCACTTTTTTGTCATTTTCACGCACCCATTTTTGTAGCTTTAAGAGCTCAACTTGCAGGTGATACTTTTGTTTTTCGTAGTTTTTACGCGATAAGCGGTTTTTATAAGGATAGCCGCCTTCACGCCAGTTATCAGATAACTCATCGTCTCTTTTGGTGCCTGTTTTGACAGCATTGGCCAACGCATGATTGGCAAATAGATTTTTTAGCTTTTCTAGGTCATCTGGAGAAGCATCATGAATGAGCGATTGAATGCGATCTGATATCGCCTCGATATTGCCCTCTGCTAGTTGTTTTAGCAGTACCTGATCAATGACTTCTTTGGTCTTTATACGTGAGCTGTCTTTTTTCTTTTGGGTTTCATACTTTTCAATCTTTTTGGGATTGGTCACATAAGCGTCGCTAATTTTCTCAGACTTATTACTTTTTTTTGACATAGTCGCCCCTTGCTGTTAGCTTTAAAAAAAACATTACATAGTTTTATTTAATTATTATAGCAAGTATTTATAGTAGCTATTATCAAATCCTACTACTCATTACATGTTTTATGCTTACCTCAACTAAACCCTTAAAAATTTTATGGTTTAAACTATTAAGCTAAATTTTAACCGCTAACATAGCGTCGTTAAGCAGCTAGAAGCCAATGAAATGCTGATAATGAGTATGGCTGCTTGGTGTTGCCTCTATGCGAACTGAATTTAACCCTCTATAATCCAAAGCAATGAGCGCTTTATCTCGATTATGGAAATACTAGGTGCCCTATGAGTCGCATTGTTTTAAGCACATCCTCCTCTGGGCTTGATGATATGGATATCAAACATAACATTGAGCTTATTCGGTTACGCATACACGTCAATAATGTTGAATTTATTGATGGAAAAAATATCAGTAGCGAGCGCTTGCAGCATCTTATGAATGAGGTGAGCCATTCCCCAGTACACACCTCTCCAGCGCCTGCGCATGAAGTGGCTATGATGCTAAGCGGCTTACAGAATAAAGGCGTAAAGGAGGTGTTTATCACCACCTTATCATCACAGGTTAGTGACAGCTATCAGATTATCAGTGAGGTCGCCCAAAGCTTTAAAGACAGCATGGACATCTACGTCTATGACACTAAGGATTTGAATGCGTGTGAAGCGCTACTTGCCTTAGAAGCAGATTATTTGATGCAGCAAAACTATGCTATGCAAGACATCGCCTCACGCTTAGATGCCCTACGCCGCAGCCATCATATGCTATTTGCTGCCGATGATTTATCCTACTTAATAAAAAACAAAAAGGTGTCTACCACAGCAGGATTTTTTGCCAATTTATTTAGCATCAAGCCGGTGTTGCAAGTCTCTGATGCAGGTGATGTGGTGCCGATTAGCAAAATCCGCAAAATAGACAAAGCCTTTGAATATATGGTCAACCAGTTTGAAAACGTGATACCGCGCGCCGATTCTTTCGCTTATGTCATAAGCGCCGGACGACCCGATTTAGATAGCCGTTTTATTGCGATGCTCAAGCAAAAAACAGGCGTGACAGACATTGCGGTATTGCCAGTATCCGCCATATCCTTAGCCAATCATGGCCCTAGCGGCTTAGGCCTGTGTGTCTTTGAAGGCGATGTGCCCTCTGCTGCCAAGTTGTTTGCTAAATTTTAAGCTTGTAACGCTAGACAATCAGATACGACAACTAAAAAACCTCGCCAAGATCAACTAAACCGTCCAAGATTTGGGGGTCAGTTCATCGTAACGAGGTTTTTTGAGGGTATAAGTATCGGTGCCTGTCATGACACGATAAGGCAGTTAAGACTAGGCTTTTTTCACCACAGATGACTTAAGCTTCATTTGACCAAAGCCCTCTACTTTGCAGTCGATGTCATGATCATCAGGCGCGTCATGGATGAGACGAATACTTTTTACTTTGGTTCCCACTTTAAGCGGTGTCGATGACCCTTTTACCTTTAAGTCCTTGATAACAGTTACAGCGTCGCCATCTTGTAGCTCATTACCTACGGCATCACGGATAACGTTTTCAGTCTCTGCACTGGTACCGTCTGCTTCGGCAGCTGTCCATTCATGGGCACACATAGGACACACCAATAAAGCGCCATCTTCATACGTTAAATCAGAATCACAATTAGGGCAATTAGGTAAGCTCATTTTATCCTCATTTGAATCATTGAATTAATTTCGCTTAGTATTGTAGCGCAAACCACAAAATTTTGCTCAAACAGCTGTTGAAATATCTCAGCGTTGCCAAAATTAATCTCTCAATACCCTAAACTGTCATTACCCATTAAACCGCTTATAATAAAAGATGCCAGTACACAGCTGAATAAACCTCAAACAAAATATCTATTAAATCCAGTTCACTAAATAAGACATCTACTAAAAAGGATAGAGTTATGAGTAACTTAAGCTTTAAGCAAATCACGCTACAAGGTGATGATGCTGCAAAATTTCTTCAAGGCCAGATCACGGTAAACGTTAATAGGCTCACTGCAAGCTATCAGCCGGCGGCCATCGCCAATCTCAAAGGCCGCATTGAATTTGGACTTTGGATAAAAAAACAAGATGACAAACAATTTGATATCGTCATCAGCAGTGATTGCTTAGCACCGCTTCAGGCGCACCTAAAAAAATTTGGTGCCTTCTCTAAATTTACTATATCAGAGCCCATCGACATCTATCCCTATGTGGTGGATGAAGCAGGACAAGCACAGCCCACCTTTAGCGAAAACGCTGATGAGCAGAACATGACCGATTGGATGTCTGCCAGTATCGCTACTGGTAACTACTGGATTACTGAGGCAACTCAGACGTTATTTCAGCCGCAAGAGCTACGCTTGCATCAGCGTGGCGGCGTAGACTATGACAAAGGCTGTTATTTGGGCCAAGAGGTCATCGCCCGTATTTACTTTAAAGCGGCGCCAAAAGCCTTCTTGCACCGAGTAAAAGGCACAGGAGCTGCCCCCAAAGCAGGCGAGAGCTTGGACAAAATTCAAGTGGTTAATGCCATTGATTTGGCCGATGGTTCAGGCTATGAGGCCTTAGTAGTGGCGCGTCCAGAACAGCTTGAGCAGGCGCAGCAGTTACACGTATTGGACTTACCACCAGCGCTACAAGCCAGCGTGGCACGTGACGCTTAAGCTAAGCGCTGCTTAGACCACTGTCCAAGCTATCAGATCTAAGCTGACTCAGGTTAGATACCAAAAAAAGCGATCCGAGGATCGCTTTTTGTTAGCTAGATTGTATCAAAATTAACCCAATGAGCTCAGTTAATCCCATTGTCTAACCTTAATTATTGAGCGGTTTGGCCTTTGTGCTCGCCTTTGGCTTTGTTTTTGAACTTAGCTTGACGCTCTTCACGCATCTGTTTTAGCGTCGCTTTTTGTTCAGGGGTTAAGATTTGTGCCATTGCGTGCTGAGCTTGAATGCGCTCAACGAACTGCTGCTTAGCGATGGCCGCCTGCCGATCGGCTAGCGTGTTTAAGGCAGTGGCATTGATAGTAGGACTGTTAATCAAAGCTTCGGTTTGAGCACGGGTCTGCTGCATCTGTGCTTGACGCTGTGCACGCTCACCTTGACGTTTTTCCATTTGTGCTTTTCTTAAAGCCTGCATCTGTGCTTTTTGCTGCTCAGTTAGGTTTAGCTTCTCAAAACCTGCACCTTTTTTGCCCATACGGCCCATTTCGTGGCCACCTTTATGGCCTTTATACTGACCATGGCCACCTTGTTTATGCTGCATTTGAGTGGCTGGATTGGCTTGTGACTCTGAAACAGCGCTGGCTTGCGTGCAGCCTACCATTGCCAAACTACCTGATAGGGCCAATACTGAACCTAGTACGAATTTTTTCATATAAATCTCCATAATTTACTATTTGTTGGTGGGCCAAGCTTAATATCGAGCACTTGGCTCATCGTTAGCTACACATTAAATAACTGGCGTAATAAGTGATTAAATAGGCCGGTTACACAGGTCGCTCAGAGCAGGCCTGCTGTCTATGTGTGCCATAATAAGTCAATCCAACGTAACGTAGGTTGATGAAACTTTAAGAAAGGTAACAATTGCAACAATACTTCTCATCGCACTTGCTTGTGCTAAGAGCCATGTTTAGTATTCTAGGCACAGGCTGATTTTGCGGTTTTGCTCAGACAAGCCTCTTTTTGTAGACGCTTATTGACTCACTTTTTAGGAATTTTGTATGACACATATTTTATTAGGCGATGACGATAAAGAGCTGACCGATTTGTTACAGGAGTACTTGACCAATCACGGTATCCGCTGTGACTGCGCTTATGACGGGGAGCAGGTGCTCAATAAGATAAAATCTCAGCCTTATGATTTAATCGTGTTAGACATCATGATGCCCAAGATTGATGGGTTAAATGTGCTGCGTCAATTACCGACCCTGACCCAGACGCCCGTTATTATGCTCACGGCTAAAGGTGATGAAATTGACCGTATCATTGGCCTTGAGCTGGGTGCAGATGATTATATTGCCAAGCCTTGTAATCCACGTGAGTTGTTGGCTCGCATCAATGCTGTTATCAAACGCACCACTATGCAGCAAAGCGATATTGTACCGCTGGAGCATGAGCGCCTGCAGTTGGATCAAGTGCACCGTATCTGCACGGTAGATGGCGAGACGCTGCAAGTAACCGGAACTGAGTTTGACCTGTTGGTGGCCTTATTACAGCAGCAAGGCAATGTGGCAAGTAAGGAGTGGCTGTCGCAAACTGTGCTACAGCGCGAGCTACAGCCTTTAGATAGAAGTCTAGATGTGCATGTCTCACGGCTTAGAAAAAAACTACAACCTTATCATGAAGACCCAATAAAAGCGGTGCGCGGTAAAGGCTACCAACTGGTTTTATAATCTTATGCTACCGGTTACGGCTTTATGTTGGCGTCCATTCACCCTACATCTAAAGTCACTGCTTTTATTTTTTGATGTTTTTAGCTCTCTAGTCTCTTAATCCGTAGGTTTTCATGAGTAACTCTACTACCAAACCGCCTTTGCATCATAAGCTTAACCAGCCCCTAACCTTATTTTGGCGGCTTTTTTTGAGCATGCTCACCATCTTGCTGCTGACCTCAGCCCTGTCTGTGGGTATTGAACGCTGGATGAATGCCAAAGAGCTCAATAACCGGATGCAATTACAGATAGCGCGCTTACTTGTTGCTCGTCAAAATACTATGGCGGCGTTAAGCGAGGATGATTTAGACACAGTACGCCAACTGTATCGTGACGAGCGCTGGCTCATGGCGCAAATGCGTATTATCGATCAACAAGGACAAATTTTATTTCCAAAGTTTGGCCGCTTTCGCTCTGAGCATGAGCCTTTAGGCTCTCCTTCCCCGCCAGATAGGGACTCTCATAGCAGACCACCTCCAGAATTACCACCCCCCTTATCTGAGCCATCTTGGCAGCAGGTCAGCGCAGACGTGCTAAATTACCCAGAGCTTCAAGACACTACCGTGACCTCTGCCAGTGGTCAAACTTACACCGTGCAGCTGCAGCCTCGATTGTCGCTGCGTGATTTGGCTTCACTGCGTAAGGACCATACTTTAATCCGAGTGGTGCTTATTTTGGTGTTTAGTATTTTAGTGTGTTATTGGCTCAGTCAGGCACTCACCCGCCGTATTCATAGATTACAAAAGGCGGTGCACTTAATGAGTGAAGGCCGATTTAAGGCTGGTGAGGAGCTGACCGACTTGGGCAATGATGAGCTTGGCGCGCTGGCTAAGGATGTCTCTAAGCTATCGACTCGCCTAGCTGACAGTGAGCTTGCGCGTAAGCAGATGCTCAGTGACATATCTCATGAGCTGCGCTCGCCGCTGGCTCGATTAGAGGTGGCCACAGAACTCACGCGCGACTTTGCGCCTGAGGCCAGTCATTATTTGGATCGAATCGAAAAAGAGTCAGCACGGATGAATGAGCTTATCGAGCACATCATTCGTATCCAGTCACTACAGATGCGTCAGTATGCTTTGGATATTGAAGCCTATCAGCCGGTGAACTTGTATGCACTGCTCGATGAAATAAGAGAAGATGTTTGCTTTGAGTTTCAAGATAAAGGGGTCACCTGGCAGTGGCAAACTTCACCCACTATCTTAGGCCTCAGTACGTCCTCACACCCTAAGCCCTCGGCTGTCAGCTCAAATTATCGATCAGACTCAAGTCATGAATCACGATCAGCTGCAATCAGCCGTCAAGCTACAGCTTATACCCTACTAGGTGATCAAGAGCAGCTACACAGCGCATTTGAGAACATTATCCGTAATGCCTATACTCACACAGCGCCAAATTCAGTTGTGACCGTGGTGCTGCAGTCAATCATCGATGAAAAGACAAAAAACCCAGCCATAAAACTGCAAGTGATGGATGCTGGTGATGGGGTTGCAGACACCGATTTACAACGCATTTTTCAGCCGTTTGTGCGCCTTAGTGCGTCACGAGAGCGCTTAAGTCAAACGCCCACAGCGTCTGTCAATTCGCCGCAAAAATACAGTGGATATGGATTGGGTCTGGCAATAGCTCATGCCATTGTCATCGCGCATCAAGGCAGACTGGTCGCTTACAATCGCCAAGATGGACACTCCGGTCTGGTGATTGAGGCCATTTTACCCATTCACAGCACGCTTGAATCGTAGCCCTTGAATCGTAGGCTAAAGCTACAAATAAAAGCAGTAGACACAACAAAGCCGCATAACTTTCGCTATGCGGCTTTTGCTGTTAGTCCTCCTGACAGTCTATATTAGCTACCCCATCCTAGAATAGTTAATCATAGCGAGCATCCTGCTCTGGTAATGCGCCCTATCCCTGCAAGCCTGCGCAGTATAGGTCATGTTGTGTCCTTACCCCTTCATGACGCTGCACCAACCTAGATGCTTTGTTCATGACTGTTATCTTAAATGGCTAAAACCAATTAACCCTTGAAGAAAATTATTTATCCTTAGTACGGAAGATTTCATTGCAAACAATGTCACCACTCTATCCTTGAGTCACCATCCTTGATGCCGTACAGCTATAGTCTCAAATTAACCTTAGTAGCATAAGACGCAAAAAGCGCTTTGTGGTGTAAGCTTATGCTTACAAAATTAACAACCTTATCCTGTTATCTCCCCCTCTTGTGTGCTTTATTGTTGCTAAGCGCGCCTCATACCCAGAGTTAATAAGAGGTAAGCGCCAATAAGATATGTAAGCTATCTGGACTTTTCTACGGCTCATCTTTATGCTTTGTTTTTTTGGGCGCAAACAATAGCTGGGGTTATCTATTATATTTATCCATCAAAATAACAAAGCCGCAAAAACAACAAAGCCGCACAACTTTCGTTATGCGGCTTTCGCTGGTTGTCATCCTGACAGTCTGTTATTGACTACCCCATCCTAGAATAGTTAATAATAGCGAGCTTCCTGCTCTATTTACGTCATTTACTCTTAACTTAATATCACATCCTGTGATTATCTCGTCTCAAGTTGGGTTTCCCTACTTAACTTATAAAGCTTGAAATAAATTTCTCGTCTTTACTTGTTAACCTTCATCCTTAATACGGTAGCGGTTAAGCACTCAATCCTTTGAGTCATCATCCTTGATGCCGTGAAGCTATAGTCTCAAATTACGTAGGTAAGTGTAAGTCGCCAAAGCGTCATGTGTTGTAAGCATATGCTTACATCGGTATTTAAAGGTCTGCGTCAACATAATTGTCAGCTAAAGTCACAATAGAAACCAAAACCTCATAAGAAGCCACTGATGATAGACACAGTTGATACACAGCATAGCTCACTAAAGCGCATAATGATTGAGCAGGTTAAGACAAGACTTACCTTAACCTAGTGACTTTTAGGACTTTTGAATAGTGGCTTTTAAATAATAGTGGCTTTTGAATAATAGTGGCTTTTGAATAATAGTGGCTTTTGAATATAGCCAAAATATGAAGTAAAAGTCATCGCATATTTTTTACCCATAATAACTCATTAATAACTTATTAATAAAAACAAGGAACGATCATGAATAAAGATACCTTTAAAGGCGAATGGAAGCAGCTAAAAGGCAATATCAAACAACAGTGGGCCGAACTGACTGACGATGATTTGACCCATGCTGAAGGCAGCTTTGACAAATTAGTAGGTAGAATCCAGGAGCGTTATAGTGACACTAAAGAAAAAGTTGAGCAGCAAGTACATGACTGGCGTACTAAGCACGACGTCTAAGTCATGGTTATTGACTCATTAATTTTACCAGTTAGCATTTTATTAATTAATCATTTCATCAATTAATAATCATCAATTAATAAAGGGGGCTATCTGCCTCCCAGCAAGCTGTATGATCGCCATGAATGAGAAAAAATGATCTATTTTAGGTCGTTTTTTCTGTTGAAAGTGGACTGCTTACGGCACTCAATGAGCTTTAAGCTGAGCATACATATAGGTCAAAAACAACAAAGCCGCATAACTTTCGCTATGCGGCTTTTCTTGTTGTCATCCTGACAGTCTATTGTTACCTGCTCCATCCTAGATTAGGTCACGCCAGTGAGCATCCTGCTCTGATCATTCCTTTCCTTTTTATCCTTAATTCTTACATCCTATGAGAATAAAGTAAAAAGTATGTATCCTTACCAAACCCATGACACAGTATCAATCTAGACACTCTGTTCATAGATGCTAATTAGAAAATTTAACCGAAGTCAAATTTTGTTCTTAGCGATTTATCCATAATACGGTAGCGGTTAAGCACTCAATCCTTTGAGTCATCATCCTTGATGCCGTGAAGCTATAATCTCAAATAAGCGCTGTGCGCGTAAGTCGCCAAAGCGTCATGTGATGTAAGCATATGCTTACAAAGCCTTATTTTTTGAGTAAGACACGATTAAAAAAAATTGGTTAGCCCTTTTATTTAGGGCGTTAAGCACCCTAACTTGTGGTTAGCGGCACAAAAACTTGATGACTCATTTTTTAAAAATATAAGTCGAATAAATTAAATCTTCCTTAATACAGTGCTAAAAATACAGTGCCAAACCGAAAAAAGGCCCTAGTATTTTTAAATACTAGGGCCTTGAGACGTCATTATTCTTGATTAGTGACTACTTGGCGCTGCGTAGCTCATCGAACTTTTGCAGCTTACGGGCATCAAGCATCAGCTTGGCCGCTTCAATCACGTATGCCTCTTCTTCTGGTAGCTTAGGACGCTCATCATTTTTTAGACGACTGCGCTCTTCGAACATGGCTTCGACAGCAGCTTGATACTCAGTCCAGCTGGCATAAGGCTTTTGACCGGTGGCCTTACGACGTGCGTTTTCTGCATCTAAAGTTTTTTGCTCAATCTGTTTTTGATGCGCGCGGCGCTCAGTGATATTTAGCTTAACCGCATTTTTGTCATCTTCCATATTGCGTAATTTATTTAGCGTATCTAGATAAACAAACTGCGGATTGGTGGTTTGACGAATCTTCGACTGCTGATTTAAGGTCGCTAACGTCTTACTGCTAAATTTGCCTTCAGGCTTATAAGGCGAGGTCTTGATGGTATCCCAAGCCATGGCATTTTTTTGGTCGCGCTCACTAAATTCAGCACCTTCATAGATATTGACTAAAGACACATCAGGCACTACCCCTTTATTCTGGGTACTACCGCCTGTAATGCGATAAAACTTACGCTGAGTCAACGTGGCTGAGCCTAAGGCCAGACTATCTAACTGAATCTGAGCTGAGCCCTTACCGGTGGTGGTACTACCCACTACTAAGCCGCGGCCATAGTCTTGAATGGCAGCGGCGAAAATCTCAGAGGCAGAGGCTGATGCCATATTGGTAATGACCACCATATCGCCTGAATACAGCTGCTTACCACCATCTTCGTCTTGATAGACTTGCACGTTACCCTGGTTGTCACGAATCTGAACCAGCGGCCCTTCTTTAATAAATAATCCCAGCATTTTAGCCACTTCATCTAAGGAGCCGCCAGGGTTATTGCGTAGATCGACCACCAGGCCGTCAATGTTTTCTTTATTAAGCTTCTCAAGCTCTTTTTGAGTGTCGATACTCACGCTGCGGTAGTTTTGACCACTGCGGCGGGCTTGATAGTTTAGATAGAAGCTTGGTATTTCAAGCACACCGATGCGTTTTTCTTCCGTGCTGCCTTCAGGTTTTACCGTAATCACCCGATGAGTCACGCCCGCATCTTCTTGCTCAATCACATCACGGGTGATGACAATGGTACGTGCTGAGGCGTCAGGACTATTGGGCTGCTTAACTTTGATGGTCACATCTGTGCCACGTTTGCCGCGGATTAAGGCCACCACTTCACGAGTTGACCAACCCACCACATCTTGCATATTCTCGCCATCTTTGGCCACAGCCATGATCAAATCATTGGGCTGCACTTTGCCTGATTTGGCAGCGGGTCCACCATCAACCAGGGTCACAATCTGGGTATAATCTGGGTTTTTACGATAAGGGCGAATAGACACGCCAATACCTTCTAATTGAAAGTTGGACTGCACTTGCATCTCGACCGATTGCACAGGGGCATAATAGTTGCTGTGCGGATCATAAGTTAAGGTGGCTGTATTTAGCACCGACTCCATGATCTCATCGCTCTTAATGCGCTGTAGCTGCTCTTGCTGACGATGCAAACGATTTAACAAAATCTCTTGTGGGCTTCTGTCCTCTCCTAAGATTAAGTCGTTACCTTTGGTCAGCTCAGGGTTTTTGGTATACAGCTCATCACGAGCCTTGTCTTCTTCTTGACCCAAAGTTAGATTGATAATCTGCAAAGTTAATTGACGGCCCCAATAGCCTTGTTGCTCTGAAGCACTCTTAAAGCGGGGTTCTTTTTCACGGTCAAGCACCACAGAATCATTGCGATTAAGATTGACAGGCTTACTTAAGAACTTATCGGCGAAGTTATAGTACTCATTTGATCGCTGGGTATAACGATTAAAAATTGCCTGTACTGCGCTGAGATCGCCCTGCTTTAATCTATCGGCAAAAGTTGCACCGTATTTGGTGGTTAATTCATTAATATCTGATTGCAAAAATAGAGTATGATTGGGATCCAAACGGTCAAAATACATATCCAACACTTTACGGCCCATCGCCTCATCAAAGCGCTTATTGGAATAATGCGCTCTGTCTAATAAAGCGGCTACTTGGCGTGTGGTAAGCTTTTGCTCAGGTGTGGCAACAAAGGCGCTTTTATCCGCAGCCACAGCAGAGCTATAGCTGTGTGATAACACCACACCGGCCATACCAATGGCGGCGGCACTTAACACCAGCTGGGTTGGTTGAAATCTCATCAATTACTCTCTCTTATTCTTGTTACATTATGGATATAATGCCTTGATATTAGCATAACAAACTGCCCTTGAGTGTCTAAAACTGTATAAGCATTCTTACCTAATTTTATTACTGACGGTTTTGAAGCTCAAATGACGCCGGCAGTTGTTGGATATTGCTGTAATAATATGCCTAGGGTAATAATAACCAATTCATTTTTTATTTGAAATAAATTCTAAGGGGAGGCTTTATGTATGGGCCATTAATGATAGATGTGGCAGGCACCGAACTGACTGCCGAAGATCGCGACGTCCTAAGCTGTGAGCAGGTGGGGGGTGTTATTTTATTTGCCCGTAATGTCGAGACCCCCGAGCAAGTACGGCGGTTGTGTGATGAGATTCATCAACAGCAGCCCGATATCATCATCGGTGTCGATCAAGAAGGCGGACGGGTGGCAAGACTGCGTCAAGGCTTTACCCCGCTACCAGCAATGGGGAAACTGGGTGATTTATTTGATTCAGACCCTTGTGGGGCGCTTAGCTTGGCTTACGACTGCGGCTATCTTATGGCCGCAGAGGTCATGGCGGTGGGCATTGACATAAGCTTTGCGCCCGTGCTTGATATCAATGGGGTCAGTCAAGTTATCGGCGATCGCAGCTTTCATGCGCGCACCGAAGCCATCGTGGCGCTTTCTTCTCAGTTTATGCGAGGTATGAAAGCTGCAGGCATGGCAACCACAGGCAAGCACTTTCCAGGTCATGGTTCTATTGCCCCTGATTCACATGTGGCAGATGTCATTGACCATCGCAGCTTTGAGCAGATTAAAGCGGTAGACCTGCAGCCCTTTATTCAGTGTCAGCCTTGGCTTGATGCCCTTATGCCCGCCCATGTTATCTTCTCTCAAGTAGATGATAAGCCGGCAGGATTCTCCAAAGTATGGCTACAAGACATTGCCCGAGAGCAATTGGGCTTCAATGGGGTGTTATTCTCAGATGACTTATCTATGAAAGCGGCACACGTGGCCGGTGATGTCAGTGCTCGAGTTACCGCAGCTTTAGAAGCTGGCTGCGACATGGCCTTAGTGTGTAATGATAGAGAGGCGGCGCTGCAAGCCATACAGACCGCAGCCCAGTTGCCCAAGCCCAATCAAACCCGGCTTGAAGCGATGCGTAGTCAGCTGCCTACTTGGCAAGGCTCACTAGAGGCCACTTGTGCTCAATTTGATTATTGGGCAGTGGCGAAACAAAATATTACGCAGGCTTTTTTTAACGAACCATTAGTGGCTGCGAAAGCAACCGATCCCACTGATTATAAGCGCTAAAGCCTTTAAAACTGATAACTGTATAACAGACAACCCATAAAAAAGACCGCCTCTAAAGGCGGTCTTTTTGTGTCAGCTGCTTGACCAACCACAGCAAGCAATACTGACGATACATTATTTATGGCTACTTATTTTATAGCGCTTAAAGCTAACCACTTACTGATTACTGAGCAGTGTCAGCTTGTGGCTCAGTTGTGGCCTCAGCAGTAGGTGCTTTGATATCTGCACTGTCTGATGGTGTTACAGTAATCGGTGTATCCATACCCGCTACACTTTCATCATATACCGTAAACTCGATACGACGGTTGCGGAATTTACCGTTTTCTGTTTCGTTAGTGGCCATAGGATCTGTTTCACCCATACCTTTGGTCATTAGCTTAGCAGCATCGGCACCTTTAGATACCAAGTAGGCTTTTACCGCTTCTGCACGGCGCTGAGATAGATCTTTGTTATAAGCATCATCACCATCGCTGTCAGTATGACCTAAGATTAGCAGCTGCATATCAGGTACTTGCTTCATAACTTCTACCGCACGATCTAGTACCGCTTGGTTTTCAGCTGGGATGTCTGTTTTATCTACTGCAAAGTTAATAACTTGTAAGCTTAGTGCACGAGCCACATCTTTTGGATCTGGATTTTCACCTAGGTTATCCATAGCTGTCGTGGCATCTGCGATACTTTGTTTCACTTCAGCATCAAAGTCTACAGGACCGGTTGCAACGACATTAAGCTCCGGAGCAGCGGCTTTAATATCAGCCACTAGCTTGTCTAGCTGAGCTTGATCTGGCGCATCAATACGCACATCATTGCCTTCGATAATCACGTTAGCATTAGGTGTATTTTTGATGAGAGGTAAAATAGCAGCTAAGTGCGGTGCCGCTGGCATGTCAGTGGCAAAGCCATCATCGATGTCTGCGCGGCAGTTATCACCACCTGTGCCAAACACATCTTTTACAGCCGTCATTACTGTGTTGCTTAACTCTTCATTACCTGCATTGATACGACAAGCGAATAACTCATTGCCTTCGCCAGTAGCAAGACTTAACACTGCAGGTGCTAGCGCGGTATTACCGGTAACTGCAGGTTCAGCAGGCTGCTGTACCGTTTGCTCTGGTGTAGCCACAGGTGCAGGATCTTTTTGGCAACCTTTTAATAGTGCCCACGCTAGCGCCGCTAGGATAATTAAACCAATAATAGGCAATAATGCTTTTAAGAAGCCGCCACTTTCTTTTTCTTCACGTACCAAAGGCTCAGTACTGGTGGTATCAGAAATACGATGGCCAGCAGGTGTCGCTGTGGTATTGGTTGTGGTGGCATGAGCGGCATGAGCACCGGCTGCACTAGCGCCTAGGCCTAGTAGACCGGCAGGCAGAACGCTGGTTGCCCAAGTAGGGATATGATTACGATATGACTCTAGGTTATCACGTAAAAACTGAGGAATAGGTACACTACCGGCTAAGCTTTTGATTTCATTAAAAGCCAAAGGCGCTGCTGAAGCTATCAGGCCCTTTACTGAAATGGTATCTACGTTATTATGAGCCGCTAATTCTTCAGCAATGTGATTTTTTTGGCCTTCATCAGTCCATAGACGATCGAACAGACCTAAGTCATCACGATGAATCTCTTGTGAGCCTACACGAGTAAAGCTCTCCTGATCGGCTAGTTTAGCGATGAATAAAGCGTAAAACTGCTTTAATAAGCTTTCGTTTTGTGGGTTATGATTGTCAGCCAGAACAGCTGGGGTAACGGTACGAGCCAAGTGACCAATAATATCCATGAGTAACTTTCCTAAAAAATTAAAAAATATTGGGTAAACAGCAGTTAAAGGGAGCAGATTAATTGTTATTAACTTAACGTCTAATGAACGCCTAAAGCCGAGGTTGTTTATAGTTATTACGACCAATTAAACCCTATTGATGTATTTAACTAAAGCGCTGTTTACCAAACTTGCATACTACAATACGCTATCTTTTTTCAAATTCCGTTATAGTAAAGTAAAGTCTAAGTTAAGGCTTGTTACAGAAACGTGAAATGGTGACAAACTGATAATAAATGAACCTAGAATCTCACACTAAAACTGGTGTAAATAACAACTACCCTCTTAGATAAAAAATATCCTAGCCCAATGATGAGTTGATATAACCCTATAGCACCATCAATTTGGCTTATATCGCTGCATATATCATATATCATAGGACATCTCATTTTAGTAAGGACATCTTTTGAACAGTTTACTTAGTAGCCATACCACCTTGATTATTATCATCACCGTTATTGTCAGCTTATTGGCCTGGCAAAACAAAGAGATGATGAGCAAGCTTATTTTTTATCCACCTGCGGTGAATAAAGGCGAATGGTATCGCTTTATTACCCACGGCTTCGTTCATGCTGACAGTACTCACCTACTGTTTAACATGTTTACCTTATATTTCTTTGGCCGCGCAGTAGAACGCTTTTTTAATCAATTTTTAGGCGGTTTTGGGTTTGTTGCTGTGTATTTAGGCGCCATTATCGTGGCCATGATACCCAGCTATTTGCAGCACAAAAATGATCCACGCTATCGCAGTCTTGGCGCTTCGGGCGGGGTATCGGCCATTTTATTCTCCTTCATATTAATGGCACCTTGGAGCATGCTGTATTTGTTTGCTATTGTGCCCATCCCAGCCATCGTATTTGCCATCGCTTATGTTGGCTATAGCATTTATGCCAACAACAAGGGCAACTCAAACATCAATCATCTGGCTCATTTATGGGGCGGTGCCTTTGGTGTGGTGGCCACCATTTTATTATCGCCCAGTGTTTTGGGTCACTTCTTTAATGCCTTGATGCATCCAAGTTTTTAGCAGTGCCTAATGACACCGTGACTCACAATCAAGTATCTAAGTTAGTGACGTCCAAAAAAAAGTTAGTGACGTCCAAAAAAAAAGGAGCGCTTAGCGCTCCTTTTTTGTGGACAATGGGTGTGTTTATTAATTTAGCGTTTGACTCGGCGACTTAAAAGCGTGATGTGACCAGCTTACTTTTTGCGATAAGCATCTTTCAGACCCAGAATGATCAAATCAATCGCTTCGTTATTGCCGTCACGAGCAGCTCGGCGCATTAAAGAAGATGGCGCATGCACTAACGTCTGAGTAAGACGGCGGGTCAACTCTGTCATGACCTCCTCTGCAGTCGCCTCTGAGGTTCTCAGCTCATGCAATGCTTCATTTAATACAGCTTCGGCCTTTTGTGCAGCAAGGGCACGGTAATCATGGATATCTTGACCTACTTTGCGTACTTGGAAACGGCGCTCAATCTCAACCACCAAGTGACTAACCAAAAGCTCTGCCTCTACCGCCGCCTGACGACGCTTCTCTAGGTTTCCGGCAATCACATGTTGCAAGTCATCAATAGAATACAAGTACACATCATCAAGCTTACCTACGCTTGAATCGATGTCTCTAGGCACTGCTAAATCTACCATGAGCATGGGTTTATAGCGGCGTTTTTTTAATGCGCGGCGAGTCATGGCCTTGTCAATGAGCATGTCCATACTGCCGCTACAGCTGCTCACGATATCGGCTTGATACAACAAAGAGTCCAGCTCTGTGAGCGGGTGCACTTCAATCTGTATACCCAAATGCGCAAGCTCTTGCGCCAGAAGATTGGCACGCTCCGGCGTACGGTTACAGATTAAGATACGTTTAACCCCAAGCCCAGCGATATTCTGTGCCACCAAGCGGTTCATTTCACCTGCGGCAATCAATAAAAAGGTGGTTTCTTCCGGACGATCAAAAATTTGGGTGACAAGCTTAGAGGCCGCGTAGCCCAAGGAGATGGCCTGAGTACCCACATCCGTCTCATTTCGCACTCTTTTTGCCGCAGCGAATATTTGCTCCACGACCCAGTTTAGCTGATTGGTCAAAAAACCTTGTTCTTTGGCCTGGTTGACCGATCGTTTGATCTGACCGAAGATTTGTGGCTCCCCTAAAATCATAGAGTCCAGACCGGCTGCTACGCGCAGCATATGGGTGAGCGCTTGACCATCGACGTAGTCATATAAATAAGGGCGGGTCTCTTCAAGAGGTACTTGCTTAAAGTCTGCCAGCCACGTGATCAGTTGCTCCGTTAAATCAACGGTGCTCACAGGCTCATCAGCCAGCGACAAATCGCTTTGCTTACTCAAGGCAGCATCAGCATTGGCAAGTAATTGGGTGCTGGGCGCTAAAGCATAAATCTCAGTACGGTTACACGTTGAGATGATCAAACTGCCTGCGGTGATTTGTTGCAATTGTGCTTGCGCCACCTGGATGTCGCCGCCCACAAATGCTAACCGTTCACGCAAGGCGACGGGGGCAGTTTTATGGTTCACACCGATGACAACAAGATTCATGTAAAATCTACCCATTAGTTAGAGATTAAGCCGTCAACATTCCGTGCAATTAGCCTTTGCTAACTGCATACCATGAATGGGCATTCACTGTGATACCTGTACGGACAGACACGCACCCATTTATCACCGCTTAATAAATGCGGTAGTATAACAGATGCTCTAAACCGGTAATTATAGCATTGAATGCCTATTCAATCACGGTCTGTACAGTTTATCCTATACAGCCGGCTGATTAATAATGACCCCTAGCGGAATAAACGTAAAATAAACGTTAAATATCAACACGCTTCAATAAAAGCGTGAGCAATATATCCCCTCATCACCGTCAGCTTCGACTGGCTTAGGTTGCTTTCATTATGAGCGCACAAAATACTTTTCACCCCACTGTCTATCTTGGCACAGGGGGTTATAGCGATACAGATATGCTGGGTACGCTCTATCCACTTGGTACCAAAAAAACCGACTTTTTAAGCGAATATGCCAAGCACTACGGCGCGGTTGAGATTAACAGCAGCTTTTATGCTCCGCTCGGACAAAAGGCGTATGAGGGCATGCTGAGAAAATCGGAAGCTAAGATAAAATTTGCCATAAAACTGCATCAAGACTTTAGTCATACCCTAAAAGCCACGCCCGAGCATGCCGAGGCCTTTATTGAGGCAGTTCAGCCCTTAATTGAGGCCGACTGTTTAGCGCCTTTATTAATTCAGTTTCCACACGGCTTTGATCGTACCCGTGAGCACCGCCTGTATTTGGCCAAGCTTGCCGATTGGTTTCATGGCTATCCACTGGCTGTTGAGTTTCGTCATGCCAGCTGGCACATCGCTCAAGTAGAGCACAGCTTTCAAAAATTTGGGCTGATATGGTGCAGTGTCGACTACCCTCAAGTTAAGGGTCTGCCCAACTCTCGGCTGCTATTCACCCAAAGCACTGTGCAACACAACACAGCTAAGCGTATCGGCTATTTGAGGATGCATGGCAACAATCTCAACTGGTGGGATGCTATGTCAGCCAGTGAGCGTCATGATTATCGCTATACGCCTCAAGAGATGCAAAACTGGGCTCAAGCCATTGCCAATCAGCGCCAGCACTTCGATGAGTTGTACGTGTTTTTTCAAAACTCCACCAATGCCCATGCTTATTATAATATCGCCATGTTACGTGAAGCATTACAAGCCTTGCAGTTTCAAGTGCTATAAGCGCTATCAGTGCTGAAAGTGCTGCTGTTATAAAAAAAGGATACCCGAGGGCATCCTTTTTTATTGAGTCTAACACTGAAACATTGAGAGTAAATAACTTATTCTTCAACGCCTGCGTCTTGACCTTTGTACTTAGCGTTTGCGTAATCCCAGTTAACCAACTTCTCTAGGAAAGTGTCAACATAGTCAGGACGACGGTTACGGTAATCGATGTAGTAAGCATGTTCCCATACGTCACAAGTTAGAACCGCTACTTTACCGTGTGCTAGTGGTGTATCAGCGTTGGCAGTTTTCATGATAGACAGTTTACCGCCTACAGAATCTGCTACCAACCACGCCCAACCTGAACCGAACTGTGAAGTGGCTGCGTTTTTGAATTCTTCACGGAACTTGTCGTATGAACCGAAATCTTCTTCGATTTTTGCTTTTAGATCACCAGTAGGTTCGCCGCCACCATTATCTGGAGTCATGCAGTTCCAGTAAAAAGTATGGTTCCAAACTTGAGCAGCTTGGTTGAACATGCCTTGCTTGCTGTCATCTTTAGCAGTGGCAGTGATGATTTCGTCAAGCGCTTTGCCTTCAAGACCAGAACCTGGTAGCAATTCATTTAGCTTGTTGACATAAGCAGCATGGTGCTTGTCATGGTGAAATTCTAAAGTTTCAGCACTGATGTGTGGCTCAAGTGCGTCTTTTGCATAAGGAAGATCTGGTAGAGTAATGTTTGACATATTATATTATCCTTTGGCTGTGTTAACCCGGCTCTCACCTATCTTAAATAGGTAGGATGTTCATGCTAAAGCGCATATCCCATCAGCTCAGGCTAAGTGGCTTGTTGTTATTAAATTAAAAATTCTAAACCCGTAAGGCGTATGCATCTGCCTACTTTCGCGCTTACATTCACGCTCACAATAGTCACTTATAAAATAGTCACTTATAATAAGCAAATATATCAGCACTGCTAATAATACCGCCATTACGCATGCAAACTCAATTAGCAAAATTTAACTTGAGAACTAAACTTGCATGACTTCAATCATCGTCTTTGCTTTAAGTGGCTTTGCTGTGAGTTTGATCACTTACAGTGTAGTCACTTACCGTCACAGTTAACATAAGCTTTGTTAAGCTAATATTAAATACGACAGAAAGATTAGGATTGTTAAGTCTTGTCAGATAGTATAGCAAAGCTCAGCGTTTAACTCAGTTACTGATTGTTATGCCTCGTCGTTAAATTATTAATCACTATGATTAAAAAAATTAATCATTAATCTTATTATTGCCAGTTTTTTAATAAAAGGATAGACCTTATGACCGCGTCCCTCTCGTCTAGCTTGGCTCATGATAGCGCTACTCAGCACTGGGTTTTGGCCAGTAATAACCAAGGCAAGTTAAGTGAGTTTAAACGCCTGTTTGGGGCAGCCAAGCTCAATATAGATATTGTGCCTCAAGGCGAGCTTAATATCGAAGATGCGGTGGAAGATGGGTTAAGCTTTATAGAAAATGCGATTATTAAAGCGCGCCATGCCAGCCGTATTAGCGGCCTGCCTGCCATAGCGGATGATTCAGGTCTTTGTGTCCCTGTGCTTGGCAATGCGCCAGGCATTTATTCAGCACGCTACGCCGGCGAGCACGGCAACGATGCCAATAACAATGCCAAGTTGTTAGCAGATTTACTGCCGCTGCGTCATAAAAACCCAAATGCCCCTATCACAGCATATTTCGTCTGCGTGTTGGCCTTAGTGCGTCACGCCGATGACCCGTTACCTATTATTGCCCAAGGCCTGTGGCAAGGCGAGATACTTGAGGCGCCTCAAGGTGAGCATGGCTTTGGCTATGACCCGCTATTTTGGGTACCTGAGCTGAAATTGACTGCAGCACAAATGCCGGCCGAGCAAAAAAATGCCATCAGTCACCGAGGACGCGCCATGCAAAGCTTGCTACAACAGCTGTCCGCACAGTAGCGTTACACAGCTTATAATCGGCTTTAAAACTGAGTAATTTTTACTTTATTTTTACTTTGATAGGCTGATAGACTATACTGTTCTACTTTTATAATTTTATAGCGGTACCAGTTGTACCACGGCTACACCATAAGCTGTGCGTGCTTTGCTGCTATTGAGCCTTAAGTGTGTGCCCCTTGAGTCACCAAGGCCACCTCCTTCTAGATCAGATGGCTAGTGGGATGCGTGGTATTTACTCACAGATGAGTCACCACTTTTTGGCTATCTATTTATTAAAACCAGTTTTAGCGTTATATTCTTGGCAATTCTCATGCTCTATATATCAAATTGATTGATCTGATATAAAATGGGTATTGCTTATCATTAAAATCAAACGATTAACATACAGGGTTAATAACCATGGCAAAAGATCTACAAGTAACGACCAGCAAGGTCAATGACAACCAAACACAACTTACTGTAAAAGTGCCTGTTGAACAAATCCAAAACAAAGTGGAAGGCCGTATCCGCAATGTGGCAAAAACTGCCAAAATTGATGGTTTCCGTAAAGGTAAAGTGCCTGTGTCACACATCCGTGCCCAATATGGTGCTGGTATTCAGCAAGAAGTGATCAACGATGTGATCCGTGACACCGTATTTGAAGCTATTAAAGCTGAAGACGTGCGCGCTGTTGGCATGCCAAACATTGATGATGTAAAACTAGAAGATGAATTCTTAGTGTATCAAGCCACAGTTGAAATCTTCCCAGAAATCAAAGTTGAAGGCATGAGCGACATCGAAGTTGAGCGTCACACAGCGACCATCACTGATGAAGACGTTGACACCATGATTGAAAACCTTCGCAAACAGCGTCAAGAATTCGCTGAAAAAGAAGGCGCTGCTGATGAAGGCGATCAAGTTACTTTTGATTTCGAAGGTTCTATCGACGGCGAAAAATTTGAAGGCGGCTCAGCTGAAGACTTCAAACTTGTGTTAGGTAGCGGCCAAATGATTCCAGGCTTCGAAGACGGTATCAAAGGTCTTGCTGCTGGTGAAGAAAAAACCATCGACGTGACCTTCCCAGAAGACTACCAAGCTGAAAACTTAGCAGGTAAAGAAGCTCAGTTCAAAATCAACGTGAAAAAAGTTGAAGAAGCCAAACTGCCAGAAATCAACGACGAATTCTTAGAATTATTCGGCGTAAAAGAAGGCGGCGTAGAACAGCTTAAAACTGATGTTCGCAAAAACATGACGCGCGAAATCAAAAACGCTGCCCGTAACCAAGTCAAACAAGCGGCCTTTGATGCGCTACTTGAAAAGAACGAATTTGACGTACCAAGCGCTATGGTTGACCAAGAAGTTGACCGTCAACGTAACCTAATGATGCAGCGCTTTGCTCAGCAGTTCGGCGGCAATGCTAACAGCATCGACAAAGACATGTTGCCACGTGAGCTATTTGAAGAGCAAGCCGTCCGTGCGGCCCGTCTTGGCGTTCTAGTATCACGCGTTATCGAAGAAAATGATCTGAAAGTTGACCAAGAGCGTGTTGAGACTTTCATCAAAGAAACGGCTGAAAACTACGAAGATCCTCAAGAGGTTATCGAGTACTACACCAATGATGCACAGCAGCGCGCTAACATCGAGTCTGTAGTACTAGAAGACCAAGTGGTTGACTTCTTACTTGAGCAAGGCAAAGTCACTGACAAAGAAGTCGGTTACCAAGAGCTTCTAGCCTCTCAGCAACAAGGCATGATGTAATCATTCAAAAGTTGTTTTGGCGTTAGGCCTTAACTTTTGAAACCAAAAATGCCCCAGCTAAATTAGTTGGGGCATTTTTTATGGCCTGTCACATTAGTTATGGTCTATCACACTAGTTATGGCATGCCGCAATAACGGACGGTCAGTGCAGGCAACTCCCTTTCATCAGCCTCAGGCTTGCATGAGCTGACAAGATGAGCTTTATGATGCTTTATGACGCTATGTGATAAAGTGGGGGAACCCATTAGCCCATTAAAATTATGTATTAATCGGTCATCATCAAGTAAGATAACCAGGTTAATATAAGCTTGGTGCTTGATTTATCGCCAACCACCCCAAAATATAACTATATCAGACAGGCTCAAGCCGACATTCGGCGCTATAAAAGCCTGATTAACACAGCCGCTTACTTAGAATGATCATCAAAAAATTGTAAAATTGACCAATCCACAGGGAATATATATGACTCACCAAAACACCCAACAAGATATCGAACGTATTATCAACAACCCTCACTTTGATACATTAGTTGCTGCCCATGATGCGGTATTAAGAAACATGCGTGATGCGACGGTTAGCGTTCCGCAAGCAGCATTAGTGCCTATGGTTGTGGAGCAATCTGCCCGTGGTGAGCGCTCATTTGATATCTACTCGCGCCTACTTCGCGAACGGGTTATCTTTTTGACCGGTCAAGTTGAAGACAATATGGCTAACCTAATTGTGGCGCAGATGCTGTTTTTGGAAGCAGAAAATCCAGAAAAAGACATCCATTTATACATCAACTCACCCGGTGGTTCAGTGAGTGCGGGTCTGGCCATGTTCGATACCATGAACTTCATCAAGCCTGACGTATCAACCATTTGCATGGGCGGCGCTTACAGCATGGGCTCATTCTTATTGGCCGCTGGTCAAAAAGGCAAACGCTATGCCCTAGCCAACTCACGTGTGATGATTCACCAGCCCTCAGGTGGCGCACAAGGTCAGGCAACTGATATCGAGATTAATGCTCGTGAAATCCTAAAAATCCGTGACCGCCTAAACCGCATCTTAGCTGAGCGCACCGGCCAGCCACTAGAAAAAATCGAAAGAGATGTTGAGCGTGATTACTGGCTAGATGCTCAAGAAGCCAAAGCATACGGCTTAGTTGACGAAGTATTAGAGCGTCGCCCAGAAGAAGCCAAATAACCCCGTACCCCGTGTAAGCTCTGCTAATGATCAATATGGATGATTCGCAGAGCCGGAAGCAGCCAGATAAATGGCTGCCTAAACGGTTAAAATCGTATTAAATTTACCCCTCCTGCACCCACGTTGAGTGATGGTCCTATTATTAGGCTTATGGCATCCAAAGCTGGGTTTTGAGGGCGAAGCACTTATTAAGGAGCGCCAAGCATGGCAAAGGACAAAACACCACAGTGTTCATTTTGTGGTAAAAAGAAAGACGAAGTTGCCCAGCTAATTGCAGCGGATGACGCCAATATCTGTAATGAATGTGTGGCGCTATGCACAGACTTAATTGAAGAGGGCGACTTAAATACTGTCGACTCAGAAGACGGTGAAGTGAACACGTGGCTGACCAAAAAGCTGCCTACGCCAAAAGAGATTCGTGAACATCTAGATGGTTATGTGATCGGTCAAGAGACCGCCAAAAAGGCGTTATCAGTGGCCGTTTATAACCATTACAAACGCTTAAAAGTAGCCGCTAAATTGGCCGAAGATAAAAAGCAGGCCAAACTGGGCGCTGATGATGCCATGGTTGAGCTGTCAAAAAGTAACATCTTGTTGATTGGTCCTACCGGCTCAGGTAAAACCTTATTGGCGCAAACCCTAGCACGTATGCTGGATGTGCCGTTTGCGATGGCCGATGCCACCACCTTAACTGAAGCCGGTTATGTGGGTGAAGACGTTGAAAACATCGTACAAAAGCTGTTGCAAGCTGCTGATTATGATGTCGAAAAAGCGGAGCAAGGTATTATCTACGTCGATGAGATTGATAAAATCAGTAAAAAAGGCGAGAACATGTCTATCACCCGTGACGTATCGGGCGAAGGCGTGCAGCAAGCGCTACTCAAATTAATTGAGGGCACGGTTGCTGCCATTCCACCCCATGGTGGCCGCAAACATCCCAATCAAGAGCTTATCCAAGTTGATACCAGTAATATCTTAATTATTGTTGGCGGTGCTTTCTCAGGTCTTGATAAAGTCATTCAGCAGCGTACCGAGAAAACTGGCATTGGCTTTAATGCTGAAGTTAAGTCAAAAGATGATGGTAAGCAATTGTCTGAGCTGTTTAAGCAAGTAGAGCCTGAAGATCTGATTAAATTTGGTCTTATTCCAGAATTAATCGGCCGTCTACCAGTCATTGCAACGCTTGAAGAGCTCGATGAAGAAGCATTAATGCAGATTTTAACTGAGCCGAAAAACGCCATTGTTAAACAGTACCAGTACTTGTTTGAAATGGAAGATGCTGAGTTAAGCTTCACTGAAGCGGGACTAAAAGCCATTGCTCACAAAGCAATGGAGCGTAAAACAGGTGCCCGTGGTCTGCGCTCAATCGTAGAGAACGCACTGCTAGATACCATGTATGAGCTGCCTTCTATGAGCGATGCGAAGCAGGTTGTGGTCGATGAAGATGTTATCAATGAGGGCGCAGCCCCTAAGATTGCTTAATCAGCCCTTAAGCTGTAATAAGCCTTTATGACCGCTGTTATCTTAGCGTCCCTAGCTTTATCCAAAAAACGCTTGCCTTAATCGGTGAGCGTTTTTTTATTGCTATTTTCTTATGCCACTTGTTAATTGCCACTTTTTTATTGTCACTGGCTATCAACTGGCCTATGATGACAGGCACAATTGCAATAATTTTAAGCAGCTTTACATACACTGCCCAATGAACGCTCAAGGATGATACCGCATGTCAATTCGCTTGACCCTCCCCCAATCTTCGTTAGTCAATCAAGTCACTCAGCCCTTAAAACAGCGCTTATCCCCCATTGCCCCCTTCATGGCACCATATATAGACCAAGAGGTAATTACTCATTTCTACCAAGGCCATGTGGCAGCCATTACCGGTGCAGGCTCAGGCATTGGTCGAGCACTGGCTTTAAACTTGGCTCAGGCCGGCTGCAATCTGGCCTTATCTGATATTAACGCCAAAAACTTGGCTGAGACTGAGCAGTTATTAAAGCCGTTTGAGATTAAGATCACTACCCAAGCTTTAGATGTCTCTGATAAACAGGCTGTATTTGGCTGGGCCGATCACGTCATGCAAGATCACACTCAGGTAAACTTTATTTTTAACAATGCTGGCGTGGCATTGTCGTCCACAGTTGAGGGTGAGAGCATTGAGGATATTGAGTGGGTAATGGGCATTAATTTTTGGGGTATGGTATACGGCACCAAAGCCTTTTTACCGCTGATTAAACAAAGCATGCAGCAGGCGGGCAACGCCAAGCACGGTCACATTATTAACATCTCAAGTCTATTTGGTATTATTGCTCAGCCAGCACAGTCTGCCTATAACGCCAGCAAATTTGCCATCCGCGGCTTTAACGAAAGTCTACGACAAGAGCTTGATATCGAGCGCAGCGGTGTGTCTATTACCTCAGTGCATCCTGGCGGCATCAAGACCAATATTGCCAACAACGCCCGTGGTAACGAAAGCGTCAGCGCCTTGGGGATGGCAACCGGTGTTAAGGGCCTTAAAAGCTTTAACAAATTACTTAAATTTGACCCCGATATGGCGGCAAAGATTATTCTAATGGCCGCTGCCAAAAATCAGCCCCGCTGCCTGATCGGTGATGACGCCAAGTTAATTGATTTGCTGCAGCGCCTTTGCCCCTCGCATTATGGCAAAATCATGAACAAAGCCAATAAACTTGCTGCCAAAGCCAAAAAATCGCGCCGCAAGCGCACAACTACGCAAAAACAATAGTTCAAATGCACCAAGCCCTATACAATGATGAGCTATCTTAGTTAGGTCTGTCTTGCACTTGCAATAAGAGCCAGTGCCTGCCAGTTTATGTGCTGCTGCCAATAAACCCTAACTGACGACTCACCTTGATAAATCAGCTTGTACTGGGCATGGCTTTGATGCTTGGTGTAGCCTTGTTACAGACAAATTGGTTATTTTATGCAGACTGACTCTTCCACCGCCTTTAACTCTCTTCAAGCACCTTCTTTTGTACTAAAAATGACCGCCATGCTTATTGGCGTCTTTGCGTTTTTGCAGGTGTACTCTATTCAGTCGATTTTGCCGGTGCTGATGCTTGATTTTAAGGCCAGCGAAGTGCAAGTCGGTATGGCGGTAGGCGCCACAGTGATGGCCGTGGCAATCATGTCGCCCTTTTTGGGCATGCTCTCTGACGCGGTGGGACGCAAATCTATTATTGTCGGTGCGTTGTTATTTTTGGCGGTACCAACAGCGCTGATTGCGCACAGTCAGAGTATAGAGAGTCTGACCATTTGGCGCTTTTTGCAAGGCTTATCGGTGCCGGGCATTACAGTGGTGACCATCGCCTATTTGGGCGAGGAATTTAAAGGTCATGCGGTTGCAGAATTAATGTCTTATTATGTCTCAGGATCGGTACTGGGCGGATTTTTAGGGCGTTTTATTTTGGGCCATCTGCATGAGTGGGTTGGCTGGCGTATTGCTTATTATTTTATGGCTGTATTAACTGTGGCCGGAGCGCTTTGGGTGGCTAAGACCTTACCTGCCTCACAGCATTTCGTTGCCAGCCCCAAGTTTCGCACCTCGCTGACCACTTTGGGCAATCACTTGACCAACCGCTATGTGGTCTCCGCCTCACTGCTTGGGTTTTGTGTGTTATTCTCATTGGTAGGCTGTTTTACCTTTATTAATCTGCATTTGGCACAGCAGCCCTACCATTTAACTACCGGACAGCTGGCCAACATCTTTGCGGTATATTTAATTGGTGTCATCATTACCCCTTTATCTACCAAGCTGTTGCAGCGCTTTGGCTCAGTGCGCACCATCATTACCGCGGTATTGATGTCTATGTTGGGCGTGCTCATTACGCTTAGCGGACCGCTGTGGCTGATTTTAATTGGTATTAGCATTATGTCATCGGGGGTGTTCATTACCCAGTCAGCGACCATAGGCTATATCGCCACCAATGTGCACCATGGCCGTTCATTGGCCTCAGGTATCTACTATATGGGCTATTACGCTGGCGGCACCGCAGGGGCCTGGTTATGTGGTCTGGCTTATGCTTATGGCCAATGGCACTTTACGGTCTGGGTGTTATTGACGGTACAAGTAATCGCCTTATTAATTGCCTCTATTGGCATGGTAAAAACCTTGAATAACCCGGCAGATTAATGACCATTTAAGCGGCACTTAGCCATGAAAACAATAATTTTAATTGACCGACGACAACCAATTTTGTTAAATTGAATATCACTAAAACGATAAAATATGTATCGTTTATAACAATGACCGCTAACTGTCATTTCTTTTGTGTATTAGCAAGGACTGCTAACAGAGCCAGTGGCCTATCTACGTGGGCCAACTTGCGCCTATTTTTAATCAGCTAAGGACAGCACCATGAATCACTCCCACTCTCCCTACGTCACCTCCGCCACCGAATCTTTTGCTGAACTGCATCAAAACTCGCTTAGCGACCCCAATGCTTTTTGGGGCAAACAGGCCGAGCGCATTTATTGGCATAAGCCGCCACAGCAAGTCTTAGATGACAGCAATCTGCCCTTTGCCAAATGGTTCGTCGGCGGTGAGACCAATCTTTGTTATAACTGCGTTGATCGTCATTTAGAGGCACGTGCTGAGCAAGATGCCTTCGTCTGGGTGTCCTCTGAAATTAACCAAGAGCTGCTTGATAACCACCCTGGCGTCGCCGAAGCCTTTAAAGCGCTTGATAATCATGTCGAATTTTATACCGATTATGCCAAGCGACGCTTGACTTATAACCGCTTGTATAAAGAGGTCAACTACTTCGCCGATGTCTTACAGCGTTTAGGGGTGGGCAAAGGTGACCGCGTCGTGATCTATATGCCGATGATTTTAGAGGCCGCTTACGCCATGCTGGCGTGTACCCGTATTGGTGCCATTCACTCGGTCGTCTTCGGCGGGTTTGCAGCGCATAACTTAGCGGTGCGTATGAGCGATGCCGAGGCCAAACTGGTAATCACCGTAGATGCCGGTCTGCGTGGTGGTAAGGTCATTAACTATAAAAACTTGGTCAATCAAGGCATCGAGCAAGCTGAGCATAAGCCTGAGCATGTGCTGGTAGTCAACCGCGGGATTATGCCTTATGAGCGCCAAGCCATTGATGTAGATTATGCCACTGAGCGCCGTATCAGCTGTGACAATCGCGCGGTGGTAGAGCCGGTGTGGCTTGAATCTAATGAGCCCTCTTATTTGCTGTATACCTCAGGCACCACAGGTACCCCAAAAGGCGTTCAGCGTGACACTGGCGGCTATGCAGTGGCACTGACCACTACCATGGATTATATCTATGATGGCAATCCAGGCGAGACCTTTTGGGCCATCTCAGATATCGGCTGGGCAGTCGGACACTCCTACACCATCTATGCACCCCTGCTTGCCGGCCTAACCAGTATTATGTATGAAGGCCTACCGCACAACCCAAACCCAGGGATCTGGTGGCGTATCGTTGAGGCCAATAAGGTCAATATCCTATTCACTGCACCTACTGGGGTGCGCATGCTCAAAAAACAAGATGAATCTTGGCTGACCCGCTATGACACCAGCAGCGTTAAATCCTTTTTCTTAGCCGGTGAGCCTCTCGATGAGCCCACAGGCGAATGGCTATCGGGTCATTTGGGCGTTCCCATTATCGATCACTATTGGCAGACCGAGACCGGTTGGCCCATCTTAAGCCATGTACCCAAATTTGACTATAAAGCGCACAGACCCGGCACCCCAGGCTACCCCATGTATGGCTATGATGCCAAAGTGCTCAATGAAGAAACCGGTGAACCTTGCCAGCCTGGTGAAAAAGGTCTGCTTGCCATCTCAGCACCACTACCGCCTGGCTGCTTAACCACAGTGTGGCGCAATGATGAACGCTTTATGAAAAGCTATTACAGCCTATTTAATGGCAAACAGTACTCAAGCTCAGACTATGCCATGATTGATGAAGATGGCTACTATCATATTTTAGGTCGTACCGATGACGTCATTAACGTCGCCGGCCACCGCTTAGGCACCCAAGAAATAGAAGCGGCTATCAGCGAGCACCCTGAAGTTGCCGAAGTGGGTGTGGTGGGCATCAAAGATGAGCTAAAAGGCGAGCTGCCCATCGCATTTTGTATCCTGCGCGACCCATCAATTATTGAAGAGACCGAAAACCGCTTCCGTGTCGAGCAGCAAATCATGGGTGTGGTAGCCAAGTCTTTAGGTGCACTGGCTCGACCTGCCGCCATCTATTTCCCCAAAGCCCTACCTAAGACGCGCTCCGGCAAGATTTTGCGCCGTGCCATCCGCGCCCTTGCTGAAGGACAGGACACAGGTGACATGTCCACCTTAGATGATCCGACAGCCATTGATGCGGTGAAAGCGGCTATTGAGAATTATTAAGCACTCGCTTAGCTACCAAGTATTCACCCAATATTTATTATCAGTCACTAAACTTTATCGTTTGGAGGGAGTGCTGTCTGAGCACTCTGCTTTATGGACTCGCAATACCATTTAGAAGGAACTAAATATGAGTATTTTTGCGATTTTATTATCTTTAGCCTTACTTATGTATTTTGCTTATAGAGGCGTAAGCGTATTGGTTCTTGCACCTATATTAGCAATACTCGCCGTAGTGTTAAGCGGTCAAGGCAGCGAATCAATGGGTATATACACTCAGGTCTTTATGGAAGGTATGGGTGGTTTCGCAGTTAAGTATTTTCCATTATTTATATTAGGGGCTATTTTCGGAAAATTAATGGAAGACTCTGGCTATGCCTACAGTATTGCTCAATATATCGTCAACAAGTTAGGCGATAAACATGCATTACTTGCTGTCGTCATTGCTTGTGGCATATTAACCTATGGGGGTATATCAGTTTTCGTAGTGGCTTTTGCTGTTTACCCTATTGCCGCTGAACTATTTAAACAAGTCAATATTCCTAAACGCTTTATTCCAGGTGCTATAAGTATCGGTGCATTCACCTTTACGATGACTGCACTTCCTGGATCACCTGCCATTCATAATGCTATTCCTATGCCTTACTTCCAAACCGATGCCTTTGCAGCACCAGGACTAGGTCTCATTTCTGCAGTTCTAATGTTAGGTGGTGGGATGCTTTGGATGAATCATCAGTTACGTTTAGCTCATCAAAATAGTGAAGGATATGGAACTCATACCTTAAATGAAAAAGAATTAGATTTGGGTGGGAAAATTCCTAATTTTTGGATTGCCTTACTACCTATCGCTATAGTCGTAGGAGGAAACTACTTATTTTCTAAGATAATTATTCCTTTGTGGGATAACAGTTATCTTGCAGATGAAAAATTTGGTGGGGTTACCTTAAGCTCAGTTTTAGGACTTTGGTCTATTATTATATCTTTAGCCATTGCTTGCTTATTTGTTATAGCATTTAATTTTAAGCGCATTAAAAACATAGCAGATAGTCTAAACAAAGGCGCAACAGGATCGCTTTTACCTATCTTTAATACCGCCTCTGAAGTAGGTTATGGCTCTGTCATTGCTAGCTTAGCAGGTTTTGCAATTATCCAACACTTTTTGATGGGTATTGCCCCAAACAATCCAATTATTTCAGAAGCAATTATTGTTAACGTCTTAGCGGGTATTACTGGATCAGCATCTGGAGGTCTCGGTATTGCTTTAGAGGTTATGGGCGCCAACTATATGCAGCTTGCCCAACAGTACAACATAGACCCTCAGTTAATGCATCGTATAGCAGCTTTGGCTTCTGGTGGTTTAGATGCTTTACCGCATAATGGCGCAGTAATCACTATGTTGACTATTTGTGGCCTGACACATAGAGAATCTTATAAAGATATCTTTGTCACTGCTGTAGTGGTTCCAATTATCGCTTTAATCGTAGTAATTATATTAGGAACTGTATTTGGCTCTTTCTAACCATTTTTACCTGAAATAAATTATTTCAAAACAACATATATATTGCTTCACTCTATAGCACATAAAATAGGGTATATTTTAAGAAATTTTTCTTGTAAAGTGATATGCTTTGTATCATTATATAGAAACCATTAAAGATAAGGACATCTCATGCATCACGTTAAACAACTCATCAATGGCGAATTCGTCGACTCTAACACTCAAGAATGGATTGATTTAACCGATCCTGCCACCCAAGAAGTCATTGCCAAAGTACCACAAACCACCAATGACGAGATTAATGAAGCCGTCGCGGCTGCCAAAGAAGCGTTTAAAACTTGGCGCAAAACACCAATCACTACACGTGCCCGCATCTTCTTAACCTATCAAGCGCTTATCCGTGAGCACATGGATGAGTTGGCTGAGCTATTAACCTCAGAGCAAGGCAAGACCATTGCCGATGCGCGCGGTGATGTGTTCCGTGGCCTAGAGGTGGTTGAACATGCTGCTGGTATCGCTAATTTGCAAATGGGCGATTTCGTTGAAAACGTCGCAACCGGTGTGGATACCTATAGCATCTGGCAGCCGCTTGGTGTGTGTGCCGGTATCACACCATTTAACTTCCCTGCTATGATTCCGCTGTGGATGTTCCCAATGGCGATTGCCACTGGTAACACCTTTATTCTTAAGCCGTCTGAGCAAGACCCTATGGTGACCTTGCGTTTGGTCGAGCTGGCACTTGAAGCGGGCGTTCCAAAAGGCGTCCTAAACGTGGTGCATGGCGGTAAACCAACGGTAGATGCCATCTGTGATCATCCAGATATCAAAGCGGTATCTTTTGTGGGCTCAACCAATGTCGGTCACCATGTGTATGACCGTGCCAGCAAAGCCGGCAAACGTGTCCAGTGTATGATGGGCGCCAAAAACCATGCGGTAATCCTACCTGATGCCAACAAAGAGCAAACCCTAAACCAATTAGCCGGTGCCGCCTTTGGTGCCGCTGGTCAGCGCTGTATGGCACTGTCTGTTGTGGTGTTGGTCGGTGATGCTAAAGACTGGGTTGATGAGATTAAAGCCAAAGCAGAAAGCTTGGTGGTATCCGCCGGTAAGCATGACAAGGATTTAGGCCCACTAATTAGCCCTCAAGCCAAAGAGCGGGTTGAACGTCTGATTCAAACCGGTGTCGATGAAGGCGCTAAACTGCTATTAGACGGTCGCGGCATTACTGTAGAAGGCTATGAGAACGGTAACTTTGTGGGTCCAACCATCTTTGATAATGTCACCACCGACATGCAGATTTATAGCCAAGAAATCTTTGGCCCTGTACTGTGCATCATGCGTGCTGACTCTCTTGATGAGGCCATTGAAATCATCAATGCCAACCCGAACGGCAATGGTACCGCTATCTTCACCCAATCTGGTGCAGCGGCGCATAAATTCCAGCAAGACATCGATGTGGGTCAAGTGGGTATTAACTTGCCGATTCCTGTGCCACTACCCATGTTCTCATTCTCAGGCTCACGTGCCAGTAAGCTTGGCGACTTAGGCCCTTATGGTAAGCAAGCGGTACAATTCTATACTCAGACCAAAACCGTGACTGCACGTTGGTTTGATGATGAAGCCAGTAAAGGCAAGGTCAACACCACGATTTCGATGTAATTTTTATACAAGAACAAAAACTTGGATGGTGATTGAGTCGGTAATATATACTCTCTAATAGTTATATAAATATGCCGATCAATCACTATCTGATTTATTGCTCATTATTATTTGCGGCTATCCATAGATGAGCGACCCCACTATATTTTACTTGTTATACTTATGCTATAAACACAATACTAAAAGCACGACCTCATTAAATTGTTAAACAGGATGCATCATGGACTTTGCATTGACCGACGACCAATTGGCATATCAGCAAACGGCACGTCAATTCGCCCAAAAGGAATTAAAACCCAACGCTGCCGAGTGGGATAGAAACAGCCACTTCCCTGTGGACGTGATCAAAAAAACCGGCGAGCTTGGCTTTTTAGGACTCTACACCAACCCCGATTATGATGGCTTAGGCCTACCCCGCTTAGACTCTGCCATTGTCTTTGAAGAGCTGGCATGGGGTGATACCGCGGTTGCCGCCTATATCAGCATCCACAACATGGTCACTTGGATGATTGGCGAATATGCCAGAGATGACGTCCGTGCCGACCTCGTTCCTAGACTGGTCAGCGGCGAACTGCTCTCAAGCTACTGTCTCACCGAGCCCAATGCTGGCTCTGATGCAGGCTCTTTGACTACCAAAGCGGTCAAACAAGACGGCGAAGATTATTATCTACTCAGCGGTGAAAAAACCTTTATCTCAGGAGCAGGCTCAACCGACACTTTAGTGGTTATGGCACGCACTGGCGATGCCGGCCCTAAAGGCGTGTCTGCGTTTGTGGTCGATGCACACAGTGACGGCATCAGCTACGGCAAGAATGAGCACAAAATGGGCTGGAAAGCTCAGCCTACCCGCACCATCCATTTCAAAGACGTCAAAGTCCCTGCCAAAAACTTGCTTGGCAGTGAGGGCGAAGGCTTTAAATTTGCCATGAAAGGCCTTGATGGCGGCCGTATTAATATCGGTATCTGCGCCGTCGGTACCGCTCAAGCGGCATTAGAGACAGCACTGAACTATGTGCAAGAACGCAAACAGTTTGGTAGCGCCATCGCAGAGCTGCAATCGGTGCAATTTAAACTGGCTGATATGCTGACCCAAACCATTGCCGCTCGTCAGATGCTATATTTGGCCGCCAATAAAGTCGATAAAAAACATTCAGACGCCACCACTTACTGTGCTATGGCCAAACGCCTAGCAACAGACTTAAGCTTTGCGGTAGCTAATGAAGCCCTGCAACTGCATGGCGGTTATGGTTATCTCAATGAATATCCACTTGAGCGTCATGTACGAGATTTACGTGTGCATCAAATTTTAGAAGGCACTAACGAGATTATGCGTGTCATCGTGTCACGTAAAATGTTGAGTGACGGCGCGTTGGACAGCTTACGTTAGTGATAAAAGCAGACTGTCGACAGCAGCTTATTGGCTACAATAATCGTAACAGAAGATACGTAAACTAAAGCGGTAGGACGACTGGAACTCATTTATTTGCACTGTCTGAGAGATAAAGCCAGAAGCTTAAAAAATGATGCCCAGTCGCTTAGTAAGCATACAAAATAGTGAATATAAAAAATAGGGATATTATGAGCAATTACACCAACCTAGATCTTAAGATTGACGGCCATGTGGCCACCCTTACCTTAAACAACCCACCGGCTCACACTTGGACGGCAGAGAGTCTGGCCGCTCTAAAACAGCTGGTCACTGATTTAAATAACAATGATTCGGTCTATGCCCTAGTCATCCATGGTGATGGCGAAAAATTCTTCTCAGCCGGTGCCGATTTAAATACCTTTGCGGATGGCGATAAAGGCAACGCGATTTCAATGGCAATTGCCTTTGGCGAAGCGTTTGAAGCGCTATCGAACTATCGCGGCGTGAGCATTGCCGCCATTAATGGCTATGCGATGGGCGGTGGCCTAGAGGCTGCGCTAGCCTGTGATATCCGTATTGCCGAGGCACATGCGGTTATGGCGCTACCTGAAGCTGGGGTTGGCTTATTGCCTTGCGCCGGTGGTACGCAAAACCTACCTTGGCTGGTCGGTGAAGGCTGGGCAAAACGTATGATTTTGTGCGGTGAGCGTGTCGATGCAGACACTGCGCTGCGTATCGGTCTAGTCGAAGAGGTGGTCGAAAAAGGTGAAGGCTTAAGCACAGCACTAAAACTTGCTCAAAAAGTTGCCAATCAATCACCAGTTGCAGTCACCTTATCCAAACAACTGGTGCAGTCAGCTCGCCACACACCGCCGGCCTACAACCTGATTAATGAGCGTGAAGCGTTTGTCAAATTGTTTGATACTGCCGATCAAACCGAAGGGGTCAATGCATTTTTACAAAAGCGCAAACCCACTTGGCAAAACAAATAGCTTGCACACATAGCCCTTCTTGCTCATGGTTTATAACAAGGTGACCGATATGTCCGATAACATCGCATCAACTGCTGCTTCTACTGAAGCCTCTGTCCTATTTGCCACACACACCACTCAGTCAGGTCATGTGATTGGTGAGATGACGCTTAATTCGCCCAAATCGCTGAACGCCTTGAGCATCGATATGTGTCAGCTAATGAGCGCGAAGCTCACACAGTGGCAAAATGATAGCAAAGTTGTGGCTGTGCTACTGCGCGGTTCAGGAGATAAAGCATTTTGCGCCGGTGGTGATATCCGTAAGCTGTATGACAGCATGCTAGATAATCCGCCGATCCCTAACCCTTATGCCACTGATTTTTTTGGTAGTGAATATGCGCTATACCGCCAAATGCATTTTTATGGCAAGCCCATTATCTTATGGGGCAATGGCATCATCATGGGCGGCGGCATGGGTCTAATGGCCGCTTGTAGTCACCGTATTGTGACTGAGACCACCAAGTTTGCCATGCCAGAGATTAGCATTGGTCTATTCCCTGATGCCTCAGGCAGTTGGTTCTTACAGCGCATGCCAGCCAAAACTGGACTGTTCTTAGGCTTAACCGGCGCCTTGTGCAACGGCAGTGATGCCAAGTTTACAAGCCTTGCTGAATATGCCCTGCCCAGTAGCCAATATCAACAAGTCATTGACACCTTAGCAGCGGCCGCATGGGAAGATGCCCCAGCCTCCAGCGCGCTTTACAGCCAAGCGCATCGTGTCGCTCACCACAGCTTAGCGGAGCTTGAGCGGTCGGCTAATGCTGCAGATAATGCAGATGTTGTATTCAAACCGAGCAAATTGGCTGAGCACTGGGCCAGCATTCAGACGCTGATGGTCAGCGGCGGGCTCAAAGAGATTGATGCACGCCTACAAGACGATGCTGCCTTGGCAAAAATCGATCCAAACTTCGCCGAAGACAGCTGGACTCAGCGGGCATTGGCCACTTATCGTGCTGGCTGCCCAGTGACTGCCGCGTTAACTTATGAGCTGTTTCACCGCGTCAAAGACTTATCGCTTGAGCAGATTTTGTATGTAGAGGCCAATGTGGCAGTGCACTGTGCCAATAATCCAGACTTTAAAGAAGGGGTACGCGCGCTGCTTATCGATAAGGATAAAAACCCTAATTGGTCACGCACCCTGCAACACTGTTTAAGCCAAGAAGGTCGCGCTTATATCAATAGCCACTTTGACAACCCTTACCCAAAAGGTGAGCATATTTTCCAAGAGTGGCTCAGCTCTGAGTGCAAAGGCTCATTGATGGCACAGAACCTAACCCATGAGGCGCAAAGCTAACACCACGCTTACTTTGGGCTATAAAAACTGCTTAAACCCAAATTTATAACTTAAATGATTGCTTTGTTTTTTCACTTTTTCATTTCTTTATTTTTTCATCAAGGAGCGATGATATGACCCAAAACACCCCCAAAGATACCCCCAAAATTGCGTTTATTGGTCTGGGCAATATGGGCGGCCCTATGGCAAAAAACTTGCTAAAAAACGGCTATCAGGTCACCGTCTATGACCTATCAGAGGCCGCGCAGCAGCAATTATCTGACGCTGGCGCGTCAACCTCAAGCTCACCAAAACAAGCAGTGCAAGGTGCAGATGTGGTGATTACCATGCTGCCGGCCAGCAAACATGTGAATACGGTCTATCTGGGTGATGCTGAAGCAACACAGCTGACCGCCGACGGGCTACTGTCAGAATTACCCAGTGGCACCTTAGTCATTGACAGCTCTACCATTGATGCTGCCGCCGCCAGAAACGTGGCTCGTATCGCCACCACCAAAGGCATCGATATGGTAGATGCTCCGGTGTCAGGGGGAACTGCAGGTGCAGAAGCCGGCACGCTCACCTTTATTGTAGGCGGTGAAGACAGTGCCTTTAACCGCGCTGAACCTATCTTAAAGGCCATGGGCAAAAACATATTTCATGCCGGCAGTAATGGCGCCGGACAAGTGGCCAAAATCTGTAACAACATGCTGTTGGGCATCCTAATGAGCGGTACAGCAGAAGCTTTAAACTTGGGCGTCAAAAACGGATTAGATGCCAAAGTGTTGTCAGATATTATGCTACAAAGCTCAGGACGCAACTGGACACTAGAGGTGTACAACCCTTATCCTGGTGTTTTAGAGAACGTACCATCTAGCCGAGGCTATAGCGGCGGATTTATGAGTCAGCACATGCACAAAGATTTGCACTTGGCCTTACAAGCCGCTGAAGACATCAATGCCGAAGTGCCTATGGGTGCCCAAGCTGCAGCCTTATATGATGAGCATATCAAAGAGCACAATACAAAAGACTTCTCGAGTATCATGGCTCATTTTGACAGCAGTGTACTTCGTTAACTTTAACATTTAACAGTCCCTCTGCTAAAACAATAAGCCCAAGTCACTGACTTGGGCTTATTGATGTGTATGATACTTGTGGTGAGAGCGGTGTTAGCTTTGTAGCTCATATACCAAAGCCTGGATATCCAGCGCCGCTTCCTGCAAGCGAGGCACCGACTGCATCATGTCCTCAAGTGACACCCGAACGGTCGGTGCGTGCATATATAACGAGGCCAAATAGCGATCTTTTTTATCCAAAATAGGCACAGAGACTGCGACCATCTCTGAGATAAACTCTTCATTGTCGATACCGATACCGGTCTTGGCAATCGCATCAAGTTCAATATTAAGCTTATCAACATCGGTGATGGTGTTTTTGGTGAATTTATCCAAGCTTAAGTTTTGTAGCATTTTATCGCGCCGCTCAGGCGATAATTGACTCAGATACAGCTTACCGGTTGCGGTACACCACATCGGCGACTTAGCGCCCACCGGCAAGTAGATTTGTAGCGGCAAATCCGTTTTCGCCCGGTTGGTATAAATCATATGCATATTGTGCGGCACACTAATCCCGCACGTCTCTTTCACATCACGCACCAAACGCTGCAAGATGACATGACGCTCACTATAGAACTGACGCTGTTGCCACAGCTCAACGCTTAAATTGCGCACTCGGCGTCCCGCAATGATGCCGCCGGTAATGTCTATGGTGACAAACCCCTCATCTACCAGCTGCTGTAGCAGCCGATGGATGGTGGGTTTGGGGATATCGAGCTCTTGTGATAACTCTAAAGGTGTGATGGGCTTTGCCGCATAAGAGACCGCCTCAATGATTTGCAGCACTCGAGTAATAGAGGAGACTTTGGGCATGATCCATATACCTTTAAATGTAAAAAATACCTTTGAATATAAAAACTAACGGGCTTACTTAATGTCTCTCATTGGCTTAGAGACGACTCAGCGGCGCTGCTCAACAATTAACGAGTCAATGCCATTATTTTGTAGTTTTTGCTGCGCGGCCACGACATTTTGACGGCTGGTCATGGTGGGTGACACCACTTGGTAAAACACCTGACCATTGTTCATTTTGCTTTTAACCACTTTGGCATCTACGCCTGCCATCAGCACTTGGGCGCGGCGTTTATCTGCTTCATCAGCACTACTAAAGCTGTTAATTTGCAGAATATAACTCGGTGGTCTGCTAGCAGCAGCAGGCTTAACTCCAGCTTGAGTCACTCGGTTGGCTTGGCCTGTGCTCTGACTGGTTTGGTTGCCACTACTGGTAGACGGCGTGGGGTCATCATAAGTCCCCTCCTCCTCCACAATCACAATGTCATTATCCCCACTGGCTGCCGGCGCATTTGGTTTTACCGGTGTCTGAGTAGAGTTGTCTTGTACCCCGGCCAAATCATCAATAGATTGAATGCTATTATCACGAGTTTGGGTACTTGGCGTGGTTACCACCACATCAGGTTGTAACACATCTGGGGCAGTCGTGGTCTGCGTATCTTCATCAAACACCGCTTCATCTGGCACGCTGATCATCTCTTGATCGGGCAGCAAATCATAAAACTCAAAGTCATTGGTCTCAGACTTAGGCTGATTGATCGGCTCAACGGTTTTTTGCTCCGCTTTGGTCTCGCTACCTAAGTCAAACGGGTTCCAAAGATACAGCACACCCAAACACATAACAGTCAATATGGCGCCAACGAACATCCACAGTAAGCTTGCAACCCCACCGCCTTGTCGCTTTTGTACTGCGCCTTTAGGTTTTTTTGCTAACATAAATTTTCTCCATTTATGAATCAGTCAGGCCATGCTCGTTGGCAAATTATAAGTTAACCATTAAGTCACTAACATGAGCGAGTATATCAAATAACTTATAATGCTAAATTAATCACTTTAGCAGCTTTTTATTCTGCCAAAAGCCTGCTACATGCTAGTAGGTGCAGACAAGCCCAGCAAGCTTAAGCCGTTGGCTAATACCTGACGCACCGCCTTTGATAGGCGCAAGCGAGCCTGCATCATATCCAGCTCCTCTTGGCTTGGTGTCTCATCAGCAATAATGCTCACCGGCAAGATACGATTGTCGTTATACCAAGCGTGGAATAAGGAGGCCAAGTCTTTTAGGTAGTTGGTCAATACGTGTGGATCGTAACCAGTGGCTGCACGCTTTAAGGTCGCAGGATAAGCGGCCAGCAGTTTAATCAGCTCACTTTCGGCGTCTGCGGTTAATAAGTGTTGTTGCGCACTGCCTTGAGCGTCGTCCACATCGAAACCCTTGGCTGCTAATTTTTCAAGTACGCTGCACACGCGGGCATGAGCATATTGAATGTAATACACGGCATTGTCTTTGCTCTGTGATTTTGCCAATTCTAAGTCAAAGTCAATGTGCACTTCAGGCTTACGCGCCACATAATAAAAACGGGCGGCATCATTACCCACTTCTTCACGCAGTTCACGCAGCGTCACAAACTTACCTGAGCGTGATGACATTTGGATTTTTTCTTCACCGCGCCATAATGCCACGAACTGAACTAAAATAACTTCCAAACGTTTTTCATCGATACCCAGTGCAGTCAAAGCGGCACGAACACGGGCGATATAACCATGGTGGTCAGCACCCCATACGTTAATTACCGTGTCAAACCCGCGCTCAAATTTGTTTTTGTGATAAGCGATGTCCGAAGCAAAATAAGTGGTTAGGCCATTAGCACGGCGCACCACACGATCTTTTTCATCACCAAAGTCGGTAGAACGGAACCAAATGTTGCCGTCTTTTTCATACAAATGGCCTTTGCTGTCAAGCTCAGCCAAAACCGGCTCAATTTCATCTGCTATGGATTTTTCGCTAAACCAGCGCTCAAAACGCACCCCAAACTCATTAAGATCGTCTTTGATATCTCCCAAGATTTCACTCAAAGCTGCATTTAAGAAGACAGCATAGTTATCGCCAAGTGCTTGCTTGCTATTGGCAATTATCACATCAATGTGTGCATTTTTATCCCCTGAGACCACCTCTTTTTCACCGGCGTCATTCACCTCAGAGACTTCATCTTCTGGTGCATTTGCGCTGATATCAGCATAGCTGTGCACATAGGCGTCGTTTTGCTGGGTCTTAATGGTTTGTGCTATGTCGGTCACATAATCGCCTTGATAACCGCCCACTGGAAAGTGAATTTGCTCGCCATTTAACTGTAAATAACGCAAATAAGTACTGGTGGCCAAAATATCCATCTGACGACCGGCATCATTGACATAATATTCACGAGTCACCTCATAGCCCACAGCTTCAAGCAGGTTTGCCACACTCATACCAAAGGCGGCACCGCGGCCATGCCCCACATGCAAGCTAGAAGTTGGGTTGGCAGATACGAACTCAACCTGAATTTTTTTATTCGCAAATTCATCGGTTAAGCCATACTTCTGATTTTTATCAAAAATGGCATCCAATACCGCAAATTTTGCATCAGTATTTAAAAAGATGTTGATAAAGCCAGGCCCTGCAATCTCTAGCTTAGCAATACTGTCATTGGCTGGTAAGGCCGCTGTCAACTGCTCAGCTAAGGCGCGTGGGTTGGATTTGGCGGCTTTAGCAGCGGTTAGGGCGATATTACTGGCATAGTCGCCGTGCTCAGGGCTTTTGCTGCGCGTGATCTGGCTGTTATTCTGCCAATCGGCCGGCAATACGCCTTGATCAATCAATACTTTGGCGGCGCTATCTAGTAATGCAAAGATTTCATCAATTTGAGCTTGCGACATAATTTATTAAACTCTGAAGTTAAGTGAATTTGGGATTGAGATACGGTTTTGATACAAAATTTGAAAGGGTACTCATATATTTGGAGCAACCCTTTAATATATCAAGGTTAGCTTACTTTTTCCATCAACTTTCATTTTTGTTGTTTTGTTATCAGTCACCCACCAAAATGGCATTATGGGGTCACTCTCCTCTATAATGGGGCACTCTAGACTGACTTATCACACTCAGAGCACTGTTTTAGACAGTACCCTTTTATTTTTATCATTATTTTTGGAATGCATTTATGCTTGCTGCCGTGTTTGCTATTGCCGCTGAAACCGTAACCAAGTGGGGCCTGTACGTCTTACTGCCTATTTTTATCGCCTTTTTGTTCTTTATTATGTGGGACATTTCCAAAAAATCTGATGCAGGTCGTGCCGGCACTTTTTGGATTTTTTTGGCCCTAGGCGCAGGCTTCGTCGGCTTTTTATTAAAGCTGGTGTTAGAAGTTGTGTTCGAAAAGTGGGTGCTTTAGAGTCCCTACTTCAAGTCAGCCCAAGCTTCACCGGCTAGTTGGCTATCGACGCTTGGGTACTGTTATGCTCGATAATCTTAGCGACATGAGTGGGTAATTGCCATGCACCGCCTGCAAAGCCGCGGCACATACCTGTGGTTGCTTCTGTGGCAAGTACAAAAGATTGACCATTCCATACCCACTGTTTTTGTCCCCAACAGTCTCCTATCCCGCGCGCTTTATGAATTGCCCAAATCTCACCCTCAGAATACTCTGAGCCAGAGGTGGTGATAAGCTGAGGCGAACTCGGTTTGGCATTGTCTATTAGCCAATACCCATATCCCATATTATAAGCACCACGCCAGCACAAATGACTGGCCAGCGTATGCGTGGCATCTACCCGCTCAAAGCTCCAGTCAAGACCCTCTGTGGCATACTCCCTAAAAGATTGAGACTGCTCAGACTTAGGATTTGCCAGTTCACACGCCCCCATATCATCTGAGCTGCCCATTAATGGTTTAGAGCCTACCCTTACCCATTTTTCAATATTAGCGTTAAAATAGTTACGCGCTGAGGACGACAGTGTCGTTTGTTTTGCATCAGCATAGGCGAACGCTTTGTGAATAATGGGTTTTGCTACTGCCGATTTGGGCACTTGTTTATTCAGATGGCTATGACTGACTAAAGCCAATGCGTTACCGACTCGCCCTTGCGCCTCATCTAATTTAAGCAGTACCGCACTCATACCTTTATCGCTAACTTGCCAACGTTTATTACCCACATTAGAGACGGCGACTATGTCTATTTTAGTATTTTGACGCGCTCGCCTAAGTAGCGCTTGGGCCTGCTTTTGGTTTAATTGATAAACACCACCATCTGCCCCATCTGAACCAGCACTGAGCTGCCCATAAAACTTATCGTTTAACCACAGCTCAATCTCGTTGTTGCCGTTATCATCTTCTTCGCTTGCAAACTGCACCTCAACTTTTGGGATGCTCTGCTTGGGTATCGCCGTGATTAAAATTGAAGCCGGTCTGTCCAGATTATCCTCACTTGAATAACCCGCCGCTCGGCAAGTTAACGTATTATCACAGACCAATTGCCAGTCGTCTTTGCTGTAGCCCCCATCCTCAAATGGCTTGCCATAGCCCTCTGCCGCTACAGCAGGTAACGTGATCAGCGTCGACAATCCAAATAAAGCAGTGCTTAGTAAATGCAATTTATTCATAGGGCATGCTCCTGTTGTGTCGCCTAGACAAGAGATGTCGACGAGCATTGATTTATATGTTAACTGTAGCACGGTACATGCAGTTGCAATAAGCCCTTTAAATGAATTGCCAAATAAGTGGGGCGGGCTACTTAGTGGTGATTAATGTTGCTCGCATGGGCGCCGGATACCCTTCAACCGTTTTGGTGGGGTCATTGGGATCCAAAAAGTCTTTGAGCGATTGATAGCTCATCCAGTCTGTGGCGCGCTGCTCCTTGGTCGAGGTAATATCAATATCCACGCATTTGACCTCGCTAAAGCCCACTTTCTCCAGCCAGCCCGTCAATGCCGCCACCGAGGGAATAAAGTAGACATTATTCATTTTGGCATAGCGGTTGTGCGGCACCAGTACGGTATTGGCATCGCCTTCGATAACTAGGGTTTCTAACACCAATTGCCCACCATTTATCAGCTGGTTTTTGAGTTGAATCAAATGCTCAAACGGTGATTGACGGTGATATAGCACCCCCATACAAAATACGGTATCAAACAATTGATTGCCTTGATCTGAGCTTGAGGGTAACTGCTCTAAGCCAACAGGAATATAGTGAGTGCGGTAGCCGACGCCTGTTCTATCACTGTCCATATCAGTATCGAAGCCTGCCACAAAGTGACGAATGGCCATAAACTGATGATAAAAAAGGCAAGAGGGGTCAATGATAACCACTTGCTTAGCCCCTGCCCCTGCCATGCGCCAGCCGTGATAGCCTGAGCCACCACCGACATCAAGCACATAACGGCCTTGTAAAGTACCTAAATGAGGCTTTATGCGATTCCATTTCCAATCACTATGCCATTCAGTGTCGATAAACACCTTATTGTCGCCAGATCCAATCTGAAACGGGCCTTTGCGCCACGGCATTAACTGTTTCATAAGCGCGGTTATTTGCTTGCTTTGACCGTCAGTCAAATCGGCATCAATGGTTAGAATATCGCTGTTCAAATCGACGTTTTTGACCTTGATTTGTGGCAAGTTTTCTACCGCAGATAGGTAAGCTGGCGCGTGAGCATAGCGGCGTTTGTCTTTAACGTCACTGAGCCATTGGGGTAAGTTTGCCAACCACTGGGTAGCAATAGGGCGATACTGAGCACGTTGAATAAGGGCTAAGTACAGTTCTCGTTCAGCGGTAGTGATTGTGTGGTTTGTCATAGAGGATTCGTTATGTGAATACAATTTATTGAGAGGATCAGAGAACACCCATCATCCTGTTTACAAGCGGCCTTATTTAAAATTTGGGCTATTTAAATGCCACCATAGAGGCAAAGTTTAAAAACTGGAACCAGGTCAAACTACGATTAAAGCCTACTTCTGCTAGACGCTGATGATGCTGATCTAAAGTGTCGGTAATTAGCACATTTTCTAACGCATTACGTTTGCCGCTAATCTCAAGCTCGCTATACCCATTGGCACGCTTGAAGTCATAATAGCGCTCAACCAACCACGCATCATCTTGCTCATCACCGGTGTGGGTCTTTTCAGTCAATACCAAGATACCACCGTAATTAAGCGCATCATATATGTTTTGTAATACCTGAGTGCGGTCAGCAGGCGGTAAGAACTGCAAGGTTAGGTTTAATATAACCATATCGCAAGGCTCAAGCTCAAATCCGCGAATATCAGCCGTAATGACTTCGATATCGTGCTCTGGATAGTTCTGTTGCAGCAATACCTCAGCTTTTTGAGTCATTGCCGGCGAGATGTCTACCGCTTTAATTTGTAGCTCTTCTTTGCTAAAGCCACCTTTTTCATTCAGCAGCGCCATGGTGGCCCCGCCCAGCGAGCACCCAAGGTCATAGACTCGGCTGACCCGTTTGCCCTCAGCATTTACTTGGCCAGCCTGGCAATGACGCTTGGCAAAAATCGGCAACATTGCCAACATCTGACCATAGCCTGGTACACTGCGGCGAATCATATCAGGAAAACAGGCCACCACTTGCTCATCAAATGAAAAGCGCGCGGCCTTGTCTAACGGTGTGGTAAACACATTGTCATACACCACAGTTTCTTCGACAAGGATATTGGACTGAGGGTGCTTAGCATCGGCATCTGTTGTATTAGACATATCAAGTCTCTTATTCAATTTTGAACACACTGTATTATAACATTACTGTTTTTAACTTATCGGCTGATTGTATTTTGTTAGAATTAACACCGAGCTCGTTAATAAGTGAATAAAATAAGCGAATAATAAGGACAAACCATGCAAACAATTATTTTAGGCGGCGGCTGCTTTTGGTGCACCGAGTCTGTTTTTCAGTCGGTAAAAGGGGTGCAAAAAGTCACCTCAGGCTATATGGGCGGCGAAGATGCCAACTTGGCCAATTATAAAGACGTCTGCTCTGGCACTACCGGACATATCGAAGTGGTGCGCGTTGATTTTGATGACACTATTGTGCCTTTAGAGGTGGTGTTAGATATCTTCTTTGCCACGCATGATCCTACCACTCGTGACCGTCAGGGCAATGACATCGGTAGTCAATATCGTTCAGTGGTTTTCTATACCGATGAAGAAACTCAAAAACCAACCATCGACCGTACCATCAATAAACTGCGTGACATGGGACTTGATATCGTCACTGAAGTGCACCCTGTTCATGAGTTTCATGTGGCAGAAGACTATCATCAAGATTACTTTAATAAAAACCCAACCCAAGGCTATTGCCAAGCGGTTATTCCGCCTAAGTTAGGCAAACTACGTAAAGAATTTAAGCAATATATGGCCAAATAGGGCTGCGTGTTAACGCCTTTATGTTGAACACTGTTGCTGGCATCATGAATAATGGCGCCAGCATTTTTTTGTGAGTCAATATATAGATAATGGGTTATCATTAATCTCACTGTATTGTCTCACCACAAAAATACCTTTCTCACCACAAAAATACCTTTGTTACCAAGCGAGTCATTATGAATCCTGAATTTTGGCAAGAAAAATGGCAAAACCCGCAGCCAGGCTTTCATCAAGCAAAGCCAAACCAGCTTTTGGTCAGCTACTTTAAGTCTCTTAGCCTAGCCCCTGCCAGCCGTGTTTTTGTGCCTTTGTGTGGCAAGAGCATAGACATGCTTTGGCTGGCTGAGCAGGGCTATGATGTGATTGGCTCAGAGCTGATAGATAGCGCAGTGCAGCAGTTTTTCTCAGAAAACAATATCGAGATGAGTATCACTAAGCATCCTAAAAATGAGTCTATGAATATCTATCAAGGCCAATATGCCGGACGACTGATCCAAATCTTTGCAGGCGATATCTTTGAGCTGAGCCCTACTGATGTGGGCACTATCGATGCCGTTTATGATAGAGCCGCTTTGGTGGCCATGCCCGATAAAGCGCCCACTCATTTGCGCCGTCAATACGTACAGCAAGTCATAAAGCTGACCCAAACTGCGCCGCAATTGCTGCTTAATTTTGCGCTGAATGCGCCAGCGATGGATGAGGCCACGCGTCTGAGCCGCCAGCAAGGTGGGCCGCCTTTTGTGGTATCAGATGACGCCATTTATGGTTACTATCAAGAGGCGTATCAGGTTGAGTTTTTAGGTCAAGATGCGTTTGAACCGACTGACCGCTTGATTAACCAAGCTTGGCGATTAATTAACCAATCGTAACCGGACTATCTCCCTGCATTTACCACAGACTTGATGACTATTTACCTATGCCGCATACTGTTTTGTCCAGCCCAGCCGCCACAGTTAAACGTATTAAAATTGGCGCACTAGATGCCCTAGATATCCGTGCTCCGGCGTATCAAGCGGTTGTATTACTGCAAGGTGCTCAGCTGATTTATTTTTCTAGCGGCAAGCTGCCCACAAAAGACTTTGAGCAATTAGCGCCGCAGCATGTTAGCGATAACTGGCTGTGGGTCAGCGCGCAGGCCCAATACGACACTCAAGATTCAGTGCGAGGCGGCGTGCCTCTATGTTGGCCGGTATTTGGGTTGTTTAATGCCAATCCTGAAGCGGTTAAAACAAGCTTTAAAGATAGCCTGTATGATGTAACTCAGCATGGCTATGCCCGCACACAGATTTTTGATTTTGAGCGCTTTAGCAGTGAGATTGGTGATAATAAGACCTCAGAGCTGGTGTTAACGCTGACAGTATCCAGCTCGCCCAAGCTAGATTTGACAGTGACATTTAGCTTTAATGATCAGGGTGTTAACATTAAGCTGACTACCCAAAATCAAGAGGCGCATACTGTGCATTTCTCGCAGGCGCTGCATACCTATTTGCCCACTGCAGATATTACGCAAACGGTGATTGGTGGCTTTGATGGTGTCAATTATAGTGATACGCTACAGACAGATGCGACAAATGGTGGCTGGCAAACCAAGACCCAGCAAGGTGATATCAGCTTTGAGGGTGAGGTTGACCGTATCTATCACGGCGCACCAGACATCACCCTCACCACCCCTACCCAGCGCTATCAGCTTATCGCTACAGGCAGCAATAGTACGGTTATTTGGAATCCGTGGATCAAAAAGGCCAAGCAGGTCAGCCAATTTGCCGAGGATGACTACCTACGTATGCTGTGTATCGAGACCGCCAATGCCCATTTGGATGCTGTCACCTTGCAATCAGGCCAAACCCACAGCTTAAGCTTAAGCCTATCCCAAGCTCATTAGCCTGCCTACCTTAACCTCACCTTGTCCCGTCGTTTTGTTATGGTAACCAAACTGCTGTATACCTTTTATTTACGCTGTATTTTGGTTACCCTAACCTGGCGCTGTTTATAATCTTATAAACCCTTTAAAAAGCCCATGCCTTAAGTTGGCTGGATTTGCTTACTCGTTTTTTAGCAATGTGTTAATAAAACGGTTAATAACATAGCCCCCAATACTTAGGGTGCCTAACCTTACCGGATAGACTTTGGTCACTTAGGACACCCAACAAATACCTCATAACCCGTTACTTTATTTTAAGGAATTCCTTTATGCTGCGTACCCCTCTTGCTGCTACCTTGACCACGGCCCTTGGCATTTCTTTGGCAGCCACCTCTGCACACGCCGCCAAGCCGCCGGCCCCTAACTTATCAAATGCTGAATTTCAACAGTGCTTAAGTGGCCTAAAAAACTCAAGTACTTTTCGCGGCGTAAGCAGCTCAACTTTTGAAAACTATCGCCCCAGCGAGCCGGACCCAAGTGTGATTGCTTCGTTAAACTATCAACCTGAGTTTCAAAAAGATGTGTGGGATTATCTGTCATCACTGGTGGATAAAGAGCGCGTTGAAGATGGTATTCGTGCCAAGCATGAGATGGCAGATACCTTACGCCGCATTGAGGCGCGTTACGGGGTGAAGCCTGAGCACGTGCTGGGCGTGTGGGGTGTCGAGTCAAACTTCGGTCAAACCTTAGGCAAAAAAGATCTGTTCCAGTCACTGGCTACTTTATCCTGCTTTGACCGCCGTCAGTCTTATTTCCGCGGCGAATATGCCAATGCCCTAAAAATCGTACAGCAAGGCGACATTCGTCCACAAGATATGACAGGCTCTTGGGCAGGCGCTTTTGGTCAGACTCAGTTTATGCCCGGTACTTTCCTTGATTTGGCGGTAGACTTCGATGGTGATGGCCGCCGAGACTTGGTCAACAGTAAGGCTGATGCGCTGGCATCAACTGCCAACTTCTTAGCCAAACGTGGCTACCGCAGCGGAGAGCCATGGGGTTATGAAGTAAAAATTCCACAAGGATTCTGGGGCAGCAATAGCCGCAAAGACAAAAAGTCTATGAGCTACTGGCGTGACAAAGGCTTCACGTTAGCTGATGGTCGTCCTCTACCTTATGACTTAAGCAGCGCAGGATTACTGTTACCTGCCGGCCTAAATGGCCCTGCCTTCTTAGTGGGTAAGAACTTCGATACCTTCTACTCTTATAATGCTTCAGAGAACTATGCGTTAGCCATTGCCCACCTGTCTGATTTGATCACTAAAGAGGACAGCAGCAAGACCGACTTCATCACCGCTTGGCCGACCGATGACCCAGGCATCAGCCGTCAGCAAGCCAAAGACATTCAGCAAGCACTGCTTAATGCCGGTTATGACATTGGAGAGGTTGATGGCATCATCGGTGATAACACCCGTCTGGCCATTCAGCAATATCAGACCAGTAAAGGCGTATTCCCTGCCGATGGCCGTGCCGGTCAGAAGTTCTATCGCTTGATTATGGGCAATACTGGAGGTAGCGCCAATAACCCACGTCCGGCGTCAACCTACGCCTCATCCTCTTATCCGGCGCAGCCAAGCCAAGCGCCTAGTGCGACCAATGACAGCATCACCCGCTTAATTGAGCAGCAAGATGGCTATCGCCGTGAGATTCAAAGTGATGGCACCATCCGTTTAATTAGAGTCGATAAAGGTCAATAAGCCCAAGGCCATACGTGAGTATTTAACTAAATACTGCCAACAATACCGCCAACAAAAAGCCATGCAATTGCATTAATGCCAGTCAGTTAAGGCAAAAACTCAATAAAAGTAATAAAATAGCCCATCTAATAAGTAGATGGGCTATTTTACTATGAGACTACAAGACGCTATTAATGAGACGCATAAAAGGATTCCAGACA